>NZ_JAUBOV010000041.1:0-63095 GCF_036700405.1 Microcoleus sp. T3_D1 | reverse complement strand
ACACGGATACACGGATGGTTTGACTCGTCTGAGGTTTAGCTAATTGGCTAATTTGGCTATCCTCCGTGTATCCGTGTCGTACTGCTTGCTGCTTGTCCCCTCGCGGGGAATAGGTGGAGCGCTACACTGGTTTTGGCACACAGCACGACACGGATTTTGACACGGATACACGGATGGTTTGACTCGTCTGAGGTTTAGCTAATTGGCTAATTTGGCTATCCTCCGTGTATCCGTGTCGTACTGCTTGCTGCTTGTCCCCTCGCAGGGAATAGGACTGAAGTCCGATGCTGCGAACCGATCGCGATTAAACAATGTAAGGAGAATCGATCGCCTTTGCCCGATTAATCGCCACCAAAGTCTGGTAAATCAAAGCCGAAATCTCACCGCGGGTAATGTCCCGAAGCGGCGAAAGCCAATCGCGGGAAGGATAATTAACCACAATCTTCAAAGCAGTTGCTGTAGCGATCGCACTCAAAGCATAATTAGGAATTTGAGAGCGATCGCTGTAAACTTTCAAAGAATCAGGATTGCCGCCCTTAAGTTCCAAACCGTTAACCAAAGACACGATCGCGTCAGCCTTAGTCAAGTTCTGATTCGGGCCGAACTTCAACCCCGGAAACCCCGCCAAAAAGCCCCCCCGATTTGCTCGTTCGATCGCACTTCTCGCCCAAAAAGTAGCAGAAACATCAATAAAATTTGTAGCCGGCACCCTCGGAATCGGACTAAACGCACTCACCAACAGCGCCGCATATTGAGCACGGTTTAAACTGTCATCAGGCCTAAAAGAACCGTCAGGAAAACCGCTAACTATATTCGCCGCAGCCAAAGCTTCAATAAACTTCTGTGCCCAATGTCCAGAAATATCGCTGAACACCGCACCCCCGATATTCGGATTGCCGCCGCCCTTTCTCACCGCAGCTTGCACAGCTTTAAAAGCATTCACTTTCCCGTAACCAAACCAATCGCTGCGGCCGCTGTTAGGATCGTAATTTCCCATGCGATTGCCCAACTGGGGATCGGGATCGGGATCGACAATTTTCTCAGCAGTTTGTTCGAGAATTCCCCGCACTTCCCGCGCCGTCAAACGGGGGTTAGCCGAAAGTATCAACCCTGCAACCCCAGCGACTACTGGAGTGGCGCTGGAAGTACCGCCAAAAGTATCAGTATAGTCCCCCCAGTCGTAGCCCCGATCGCCCACTCGATCGGCAGTAAACACCCCCAAACCGGGCAAATACTGCGTCACCTCCGGCGGCGTGGCGATAAATCCGGTTTCTGGCAACCAAGTTCCCGGCGGCGCGTTGTTGCTGGGGGCGCACACCGAGATGCTGGTGCCCCAATTGCTGTAGGCTGCTTTTTGGTTGAGGGAAGTGGAAGCGCTGACGGCAATTACGTCTGGGTGTACGGCAAATCCTGCCAGCCATCTAGTTTGACCCTCCACGACGTTGTTGGGCCAGCCTTTCTCGTTCACAGTACCGTTGACTGGGCGGTTGGCATTGCCCGCTGCGAACAGAATAACGCAGCCTCTGCCGCCCCGCCCTTGGGTTGCTGCTTTGGTGATAACGGCACTCTGCCGCAGGGAAAGGGGATAGTAAACTGCAGCAGGCCCCCAACTGCAAGAAATGACGGCGGCACCTTTTTCGATCGCCCAATTAAATATTTTTTCGACAGAATTGTCATCGAGAAAACCACTGGTACGGATGGGCATCAAGGCGCATCCGGGGGCGACGCCGACAATGCCTTTGCCGTTTTCTTCAGCAACGGCGACGCCGGCACAACTTGTGCCGTGGTTGTCTGAGTCGGCGACTGGCATCGGGGAAGTGTCGCCCTCTTTTAAATCGATGGGTGAGACGATTTTGCCTTGGGCTTGAAAATCTGGGTGGGTGATGTCCACTGCATCGTCGGCGATCGCAATTACGATCGATCGAACTCCGCGAGTCATGTTCCAAGCTGGTTCTGCATAAATTTGAGCACCGCCGACAAGTTCGTTGCCGCCTTTGTTGTTGAGATACCACTGTTTGGGATAAAGCGGATCGCGGGGCGTATAATGCTGCTGCGTCTCTACTACAATGTTGGGTTCCGCTACCAGAACTTCTGGATATCTTGTCAGGCGGTTGGCAATTTTGACCGGGTTTTCTGTTGCTTGTTTTGTGACTTCGCAGACGAAAGTGTTGGGAATTCCTTCTACTGGCCGGACTATTTTTAAAGCTGCTGCATTGGCGATCGCATTTCGCGATTGTTCGTCTACTTGTTCGCCAAATTGAATGGTAATTTGGTCGGTTAAATAAAAGAATGTACTCGGATTGTTCGCGGGGCAATAGACGTGGCTGGCAAAAGCTACGGCATCGCTGGCGCGGGCTGCTTGCATTGCTGCTTCTAGGCGATCGGGTGAAACGAGATATTCTTCGAGATTGGTTTGGCCGACGCGACGGTTGAGTTTTGCCCCAGTTGTTGCAGCCCAATCGTTTGAGGCTGATGCTGTTGATGAGGGGCGGACTGTAAAGCGATCGTCCGCTTTTGACAGCAGCAATTCATCGCCGCCGCGCTGCAAAATCACTGCCAGACTTTCATCTGGGACTCCAATTCCTTGATAATTTTGGAGAGTGTCGGAGGTCGGTTTGCTTGGTTGTACCATCAGAAATGTTTTTGTTTAATTTTAATTCAGTCTTACTATATTCTCAAGAACAGGCAGGATGCCTGTTCCACAAAAACTGAATTTTCTTCTTGTGGGGAGTAGGGTTGGGCTTCTAGCCCGCCCGTAAAAGGCTTATTAACAATGATTCAGCAAGTCCCTCAAACTCACATCTTGCACCATTGTCAATAAGCCTTTTCTGAACAGGCAAGATGCCTGTTCCACAAAAGATAAATTTTCTTGTGGAACAGGCATCTTGCCTGTTCTTGAGAATGGTGCAACATCTCAGTCAAATAAACACACCAGGATTAATATTAAAAAATTCTCCCAGCGCCTTAGCTTGCGCCTTGCTAATCGCCCGTTTCCCATTAACAACCTCAGAGACTACTCCTTTGGAACCAATCACCCCCACTAAATCGGCTTGTTTGAGTTCGCGAACTTCCATGAGATGCAATAGAACATCCCGGGGAGTCACTTCTGGAATTGGGTAATATTTTGATTCGTATTCTTCGATCAAAAGCCCCCAGAGACTCAGTAAAGTTTCTTCTTCTAATGTTAATTCTTCCTTAGACATCAGAAAATCGACTTCTGCGAGGGCAAGATCATTATCTTCTTCGTTCAGGATTGGCTTAGGCTGAGATTTAGCCAGCAGTTGACCGTAAGCTGTTCTTTCAATTGCGATATTCATGGTTCGTTCGATTGTTGAATTAGATCGGGACTTACCCATCAAAACCATTGAAACCGGGTTTTCCACCATTTTTAAAGTCTCAAAGGCAGTATTTAGGTAAAAAAACCCGGTTTCTGCGTCCAAGACTAGATTGCCGGGATCAGTCCCATGCCCCGCCATTTCCTTGTTCAATCCAAAATCTAAAATCCAAAATCTAAAATCCAAAATCGATCGCACCCTTTGACATTTCAACAAATTTGGTTTACACTTAGCCGGTTGCGATCGCCAATGGTAAGATCGGCTCAAGCTAAATATTTTTTTAAAGCGCACAGGCGCAAAGTAATTTCATGGTATACTCTGGAACTGTTTGTTGGCTTCGCTCCACTGCCCGGATTACGATCGGGGCGATCGCAGCTTTTACCCTGTTGCAACCGCTCCAAGTCCAAGCACAACAACCTTCTGGGCCAGAGAACCAACCGCAAGTCGAACCCGCCGACGACCCCACAGACCCCAACAATCTTCGCCCTCTGACGCAAGACAGCAGCTTGCTAAGCGTCCCAGGAGGCCAGCGTTTGATGACAGAAGCCAGCAGTGCTATTTCCTCTCAGAATTACGCACTCGCTACTCAAAAGCTGCAAGAATCCCGCCAAATTTTCAATCAACTGTCCAACTTCTACCAACAACTGGGTAGCAGTTTTGCCGGAATTGACATCCGCTTGGCGGAAAGCCACCGCACAAAAGCTGTAGAAACGGCCCAAATGCGCGACGAAGCTACCTACCGGCTGGCGTTGGTACACCGGGCGCAAAATAAGCCCGAACTGGCTGTGCCCCTGCTGATTCAGATTATTCGATCGCAGCAGCCAACTCGCGACTTGGGCAAGAAAGCTTACCAGCAGTTACTGGAATTGGGTTTTGTGGATTCGCCCTTTCCCCGGCCGGCCAGCGCTCAACCGAGCTCATCGACAAAATAGTTCCACTAAAATCTAAATTACAGTCGTTTATCACAGAAACCAATGGTTACACCGTCTCAAGTAGCAGAAATGATTAAGGCAGGGTTGCCCGACGCTAAAATACAAGTTGACGATTTGACCGGTGGCGGTGACCACTACCAGGCGAGAGTCGTCTCTGCAGCCTTTGAAGGAAAAAGCCGAGTACAGCAGCACCAACTGGTCTACGCCGCTCTCAAACAGGCAATGGCTAGTGAAGCCATCCACGCTTTGGGCTTGGAAACCTTAACTCCCGCAGAATGGGAAGCGAAAAGTCAAGTTGCTTAATTGTTGAGCGGCAATTGGGTATCACAAGTTTGTGCTTGTGTCAAGAGTTGCTTGAAATACAACTGCTCCACTTACGCACAAAAACCACAAAAACCCGGTTTTTTTACCGGAATCTATGGCTGTAACGAAAGATTTTCGTAAAAAACGCGGTTTCTGCGTCAGTCAACGTTTAAAAATTTTCAAACAATATTAGGACCTACCATGAGTACAACAGCACATCAAAGAATTGACGAGTTGGTTAAGCAAAACAAAATCATGGTGTTTATGAAGGGCAATAAGTTAATGCCCCAGTGCGGTTTTTCTAATACTGTGGTGCAAATTCTCAATACTTTGGGAGTACCTTACGAAACTGTTGATGTTTTGGCAGACCAGGAAATTCGTCAAGGCGTTAAAGAGTATTCCAACTGGCCGACAATTCCTCAAGTTTATATCAACGGCGAGTTTATTGGTGGCTCGGATATTATGATCGAGATGTATCAAAAGGGCGAATTGCAACAAGTTGTAGAAGTGGCTTTGGCTTCTTAAATTAGAGAGAAAAAACATATCCCCGACTTCTTTAAGAAGTCGGGGAAATAACAGCAATTGCGTTTTACGTTGAATTAGGTTGATTTACTTAATTATTCGTTATAGCAATACTAAATCATTTGTGAATTTCTTACTCCCTCCCCGCAGGTTCGGGGAGGATTGGGGTGGGGTAAAAAATTTACGGCTCATTTAGGAGTGCTATACCAGGCTCTGCCAGGGAACGCCATGCGGTAGGCTCGGCATCGAATTTTTAGGCTCCCAAAGCGAGGCCGAGCCTCTGGACATCGGTTCCCTGGCAGAGCCACGGAACCCGTTACAATTTCCAATTCCCAATTCCCAATTTCCAATTCCCAATTCCCAATTCCCAATTCCCAATTCCCAAATCATCCAGGGTTTATCAAACCGAATTTGCTATTTAATAGTAGTCTGATTCAGCCTGTGTCTGTGTCTGTGGCATTGCAAAATTGGAAGGGTCGTGAATGTAACGCGCTGCTTCTTCCTCTAGTCTGTGAATCAGATAGGGTTCCAGACCGTTGGAATGCCGCAGGGCTGCTAAATAGCCGTCTAAGTAAAGCCGCAGGTCATCGAAGCGATAACCTCTATTCCACATTTCGACGAGGGCGTCGGTGAGTTTTTGGTAGTGCCGGATTGTTTGGGTGTCTTGTAGCATGGTATGAGTTTGAAATCCTTTGTGGTTTGTATAATGACGGCGGGATTTAGGAATGGCCTCGATTGATGCTGAGTGGCTCAGCTTGAAGCTATTTCTAAATAAAAGTTTTTACCCTGCTCAACAGGCTACCCTCCATAAAAAATTTCACTCGTTGCAATGCAGTTGCTCGACTTTTTGCGCGCACCTAGATTATTCGCTGTGCGTTTAAGGGAGTCGGGATGTGGCTGAATTTGACGGTCAAAGTGGCTGAGTGTTCCGGCTACCGAGCGAACGGTTGGAGGAATTCTAGTTTCACTTGCGCGATTTGTCAACCTCCTGGGATTGGGGGCTGGGTCGGGGGGATCGCTTTTAGCAGGCGGTTGGGGCATGGGGTCGATCGGCTTTACACTGTCTTATTTTCATTGTAAGCTTACCGCCAGAATGATTTCACCTTTCTGCAGGCTGACTCTGCCAAATTAACCCAATCTTTAAAATTCCTACCCTAGGTATGTCCGCTGCTTTAAACGCAGCTCATGCTTGAGTAGCGATGGTTACAAAAGCTTGACAAAAGCTCTGTTAACCTTGTAGCAATTAGTGATATGGGAAGCTCGCCTCTGTGGAATCTGCAAGTATTTCAATTGTTGAAGGGAATCCGCACCTGCGATCGCTCTTGGGCTGGCATCTACAGCAAGTCGGTCACTGGGTGCACCAGTCAGCGGATATCAGTCACGCTAGGGAAATATTTTTCAGCCGCCAGCCAACCCTAGTCATTCTGGATGCCCAATTGCCGGATGGGGACGGTTTGGAATTTTGCAACTGGCTACAACAGCAGCAGCAGTCGCTGATTTTGATGCTGTCGGCGCGGAATTCGGAATCGGATATTGTTGAGGGTTTGAAGGCGGGGGCAGACGATTACCTGACTAAACCCTTTGGGATGCAAGAGTTTATGGCCAGGGTGGAAGCTCTGATGCGCCGCAACCGCACGATGCTACCGCCGGCGACGCTGGAGTGCGGGCTGCTGAAAATTGATTTGGTGCAGCGCCGAGTGAGGTTGTACGACGAACATATTGAGCTGACTCCCCAGGAATTTAGCCTGCTGTACGTGCTAGCTCAAGCTGGAGGAGTGCCGCTGTCGCGATCGGATTTGCTGCGTCGGGCCTGGCCTGATGCTATTGATAACCCCCGGACGATCGACACTCACGTACTCTCTCTGCGTAAAAAAATCGAAATAGACCCGCGACAGCCGAGCCTGATTCAAACTGTACGGAATGTCGGCTACCGGCTGAATCTGGAGTTGTTGAATAATGCCAATCAACATTCACCAGTGCCCAGAGCGGTGCTTTCTTAGACTACGATCGGGCTATAAGTCGGATTTTATTTTGGGAATTGATTGGCGATCGCATCTGTTTTCGCAGCCATAATAAAGTCATTGCGATGCAGTCCAGAAATCTCGTGAGTCCACCAAGTAACGGTAACTTTCCCCCACTCGGTTAACAGTGCGGGGTGATGTCCTTCAGTTTCTGCTGCTTCGCCGACGCTGTTTGTAAAGGCGATCGCACTTTTGAAATCCGGGAATTCGTAGGTGCGTTCTATTTGGGTAATGCCATTTTTTTCGATCAAATTCCAGTCGGGAATTTGAGGTTTGAGTTGGACAATTTCGTAAGCTGTGACGCGCGGAGAGTTTGGGTGGCAGGCGGCACAGGGTTCTTTGGCTAAAGGTTCCATAAATTGCTTGTTAGCGAGAAGATGCTAAAAGATATTATAGACATTTCTAATGGGAATTATTTTGGATGGGCAACTGTCCTTTAGGAGGGACATCTTGCACCATTTTCAATCAGGTTTTTATGGGCCGGTAGGATGCCCAACCCTACTCCCCACAAGAAATTCACTCTTTGTGGAACAGGCATCTTGCCTGTTCTTGAGAATGGTGCAAGGCAGACATTGCGATCGAAATCGTTCCAAAAACAGATGAGCAATCATTTAAAATTTAGGGAAATAATCGTTCACCGTGGAATCGCTTAACCGATAATATCAGGAATGGGCGGGTTGATTTGGCTATCTCGGTGATATTGTAAACGTTGGCGAACCCGCCCCTCCAAGTGCGATCGCTCAACCGATAATTTTCTTAATCAAATCCAACTTACCCTTATAGGGAGCGTACCGCCATTTTAAGTCAAGTAAAAATGACTTTTGCAGCACGCTTTTTTGATGCGAAAAGGTGTCAAAACTTGCTTTGGCGTGATAGCTACCGATGCCGCTGTCGCCAACTCCGCCAAAAGGTAAATCTTTTACCCCCACTTGCATAACCGTGTCGTTGAGACAAACTCCCCCCGAAGAAGTTTCCCGCAAAACTCGCTCTTGTTTCTCTTTATTTTTGGAGAACAAATACAAAGCTAAAGGTTTGGGACGGGCGTTGATTTGGGCGATCGCCTCTCCGAAATCATCATACTCTAAAACTGGCAAAATCGGCCCAAAAATCTCATCTTGCATCACCGGCGAATCCCAGGAAACACGATCTAAAACCGTCGGTGCAATATATCTATCTTCCGGCTTAACTTCCCCACCGACGACAATTTCTCCATCTTTGATAAACCCACTCAAACGGTCTAATTGCCGCTGGTTAATAATCCGCGAATAGTCGGGACTTGTTTGCGGATCGTCGCCGTAAAATTCGTGAATTGCTGTTTTAATTGCTGTCATCAAAGCAGGTTTAACTTTTTTATCAACTAACAGGTAATCTGGAGCGATGCAAGTTTGTCCGGCATTGAGGAATTTGCCCCACGCAATGCGTTTTGCGGTGTATTCAACTTGAATATCTGAGTCTACAATGCAAGGACTTTTGCCACCTAATTCCAAGGTTACAGGTGTCAGGTGTTTAGCGGCAGCTTCCATGACAATTCGACCGATTTTAGTGCCTCCGGTAAAGAAGATGTGGTCGAATTTTTCGGCTAGTAATTGTTGGCTGATTTCGACTCCTCCTTCGACGGCGGCTACATAAGCGGGATCGAAGGTTTTGGATATCATGTCGGCGATAACTTCGGAGGTGTGCGAGGCGATTTCCGAAGGTTTGAGAAGTGCACAGTTGCCGGCGGCGATCGCCCCGACCAAAGGTGATATCATTAGCTGAAATGGGTAATTCCAAGGCCCGATGATTAAAACTACGCCCAAAGGTTCTGGGTAAATGCGGGCGGATGCTGGGAATTGATCGATCGAAGCAGGCACTTTTCTCGGCTTTACCCACGATTTGAGGTTTTTGAGGGCATAATTAACTTCGGCAATCGATGCGATTTCAAGATAAGCCTCGAATTCCGGCCGACCGAGGTCTGTCTTGACAGCATCGACTATTCGTGATTGATTAAGTTCGATCGCACTTTTCAGTTTTTTCAGTTGTTCAAGCCGAAAATCCACATCTTTCGTTTTCCCAGTCGCAAAAAATTGCCGCTGCTGCTGGATAATATCGCTGACGCTGATTACCATTTTTTGTCCTCCATGTCTATAAATAAATGTTACAACAGGAAAACGGAACTTGGGTAAAGTGCGATCGGTGTTAGAGCGCAGACTTCTTGAAGAAGTCTGCGCTCTGGGCTTTATGCTATAACTTATAAGGTATTAATTGTAGATGTTTAATTTGAGTTAAGTCATGAAAATATCTAAGAACGATTTTTTTTTCTATTCCTGCTGGCTGCTTTGCTTGCTTGCAGTAGCAGGATGTACCTCTAAGCCCGAAAAGCAAGTTGTCATCTGCTCGAAAGACTTTACCGAACAAGCCATTCTCGCAGAAATTTTAGCACAGCACATCGAAGCTAAAACAGATATCAAAGTAGAACGAGAACTGAATCTCGGAGGTTCGCTTTGCCATCAATCCCTAACAGCAGGTAAAATCGATTTGTACGTCGAATACACGGGGACTGCTTACGCCAACCTGCTCAAACAGAAACCGATTTCTGACCCCAAAAAAGTCCTCGCTTACCTCAAACAAGAATATCCCAAAAAGTTTAAAGCAGAATGGACGGAACCGCTGGGATTTAATAACAGTTTTGCGATTATTGTGCGGGGAGACGATGCCAAAAAACTCAATTTACAAACTCTCTCGCAACTTGGGAAAGCTGCACCTAACCTCCGGGCTGGTTTCGGCCCAGAATTTAACGAGAGAGAAGATGGATTTCCCGGATTGGCTAAAACTTACGGGATTAAGTTTCGAGAACAACCGAAGGAATTGCTGTTAGGATTGCTTTATCAAGCGCTGCAACAAAAAGAAGTAGATGTGATTGCTGGTAATACGACGGATGGTTTGATTCAAAGTTTAGGTTTAGTAGTTCTCAAAGATGACAAGAACTATTTCCCGCCCTACGAAGCAGTTCCGGTTGTGCGATCGCAAATTTTGGAGAAATACCCGGAATTGCGTCCAGTGTTCGCAGAATTGGGCGGGAAAATCTCCGAAGAAGATATGCGTAAACTAAACTATCAAGTTGACGGGAAACAGCAGGAAGCGGGACAAGTGGCGCGGGAGTTTTTGCAGCAAAAGTTAGGGGTTGCAAAGCCTGTCGCTCCTGCGAAATAAAGGGGTGCATTGTTCTGCCTGTTTGCTGAACCGTATTGTGGTTAGCTATACTATTAGTTATACTCATATAAATAAATGAAGGTATAAAGCTATGACAACTGTCAAAACTGCTATCTCATTGCCAGCATCTTTATTTGAACAAGCGGAAACAAAAGCTTTGCGAAATGCAAATTTCGCAGAGCTTTTTGATCGAAATAGCGCTTGAAGAATTTATCCGGCGTCGCGAAAATCAACAACTGTTAGAAAAAATTAATGCTGCTTGCGAAGCACCTCTCTCTGAAGAAGAACAAATTTTGCGTCGCAAGATGAGTCGCTCTCATCCCAGGCTGGTGGAAGGCGAAGGGTAATCAATATTTTCCAAGTTGCAAAACAGCAGCTTTTATTGCTTCTATCTGCGACTCGGCAACTTCAACCGTAATTTCTTCGACATTGAACCCCTCTAAGCTATAACCATCTTCTTCACCTTCAGGCATCTGGTAGTGCTCGACAATAGTTGCTGTATCACCTTTTTTTAGGCCATACTTAGGAATATCTTCTCGCAATGCTACCTGTGAAAACAGTTCAAATTTCATGGGGTTTAACCTCTTGTCAATCAGGAACTAATGTAACAAATCTGGTTTCGGATGGAGTAACTATCCAAACGGTTTTAACTTGTAAAATCGTACCGTTTGGACCTGTTAAACTGCCTTTAATCATGTACTTTTGACCGTATCTGGTGTTTTCCATTTGCTCCGCTTCCAGAGGAAGTATCTGGCTTCTTAAATCTCGATCGAGCTGTTGCCAGTTTTCTATGCTGTAACCACCTCGATCGAGAAACTGAGATTTGTCGTCTTTAGGAAGCCGGATTAATAAATAGTTGGTCAGCTTTGCTGAAGGAATAACCGAGTTAAGGCTGAGTTTGGCCATAGGAAGAATTTCCTGTTAATTCCCTTCACTCAGCCTCCGCAAATTCAAAATATCGCTCATCTTTTTAATTTGCATACAAGTGCGCTCGAACTGTTGTTTATCCTGGATATCCATGCACAAGTCAATTAATGCAGGCAATCCGGGATATGTTTTGACTTGAGCGCTGCGGACGTTTACTTGGTTGTCCTTCAAATGCGATAAAACATCGTTGAGAACTCCCACTCGATCGAGGGCTTCAATTTGAATGTTAACCGGATAAGTGTTGGGTCGAGATTCATTGCGGTTGCTGGAATTCCAACTCACAGGAACCAAGCGATCCCCAGGCACGTTCTCAACATTTGAACATCCTTGCCGGTGAATCGAAATTCCGCGAGTGCGAGTCACCACTCCAATAATTGATTCCCCAGGAATCGGACAGCAACAGCCAGATAAATGGTAGAGCAATCCCTCTACACCTGCGATCGGCGATTTGCTCGGAGACGAACTCGGTACTGGTTTCGGTGCCGTTGATGCAGGTATTAGCTGGGGCAATTCGTGGGTTCCTGCAGGAGCCGCTTCAATTTTTTGCTGCACTTTTACTAAATCTCGCAGTCGATTTACTACGAGATTTAGGGTGACTTCGCCGTAGCCCAAACCGGCGATTAAATCTTCGACGCTGTGGTAGTTGCAGCGCTGAGCCACCGATTGCATGGGCTCAGATTTCAGCAAAGATTCTAAGCCGTTTTTACCTAATTCTTTTTCCAGCAATTCCCGCCCGCGAGCGAGATTTTCATCTCGGTGCGATCGCTTCAACCACTGCCGAATTCGGTTTTTGGCTCCGTTTGTCTTGACAAAATTCAGCCAGTCGGAACTCGGATGACCATTTTTTTGGGTCAAGATTTCTACAATATCGCCGTTCTTTAAAACCTTGTCTAGTGTTACCATTCGCCCGTTTACTCTGGCACCTGTGCAGTGATTGCCAATTTCTGTGTGAATGCGGTAAGCAAAATCTACGGGAGTCGAGCCGCTATTGAGAGCAATCACGTCTCCGTTAGGAGTAAAAACGTAAATATCTTCGTCGAATAAGTTGTCCTTAATGCTTTGTAAATATTCGCGATCGTCTTTGAGGTCGCTTTGCCATTCTAGGAGTTGTCGCAGCCAAGTAAATTTTTCGTCATCGCCGGTGACTTTTGTGTTAGAACCGCCGGTTTCTTTGTATTTCCAGTGCGCGGCAATGCCGTATTCTGCAATGTGGTGCATTGCTACGGTGCGGATTTGCACTTCGATGGGGCGGCCGCTGGTTCCGATTACTCCGGTGTGCAAAGATTGGTAGCGGTTGGCTTTTGGTAAACCGATATAATCTTTAAAGCGGCCGGGAATCGGGCGGAAAGAATCGTGGACGATCGCCAAAGCCCGATAACAGTCATCATTGGTTTCTACTATGATCCGCACCGCCGCAATATCGTACACTTGCTTAAACCCTTTTTGGCGGCGCTGCATCTTCCCGTAAATCCCGTACAAATGTTTGGGACGGCCGCTAACTTCGTAGCATTTAATGCCTAAATTGTCAAGCCTTTCTCGCAAACTATCGGTGACTTCTGCGAGTTGAGTTTCTCGATCGGCCCGCTTCTCGGCCACCAATTCCTGAATTTCGCGGTAAGCTTCAGGTTCCAGGTATTTAAACGCTAAATCTTCCAATTCCCACTTAAAGCGACCGATACCCAAACGGTTTGCGAGGGGAGCAAAAATATCTCGGGTTTCTAGGGCAATACTGCGTTGCTTTTCTTCGGACAAATGCTCCAAAGTCCTCATGTTGTGCAGCCGATCGGCGAGTTTGACCACAATGACGCGAATATCTTTAGCCATTGCTAGGAACATTCGGCGGAAATTTTCCGCAAGGCGCTCTGTTTTGCTGGAAAAATTAAACTTAGAAAGCTTGGTGACACCTTCAACCAACTGTCGCACTTCCGCGCCGAACCGCTGTTCTATTTCTTCGAGAGTAATATCTGTATCTTCAACAATGTCGTGGAGGAAGCCCGCCGCAATCATGACGTTGTTGCCGCCCATATACCGCAGTATTCCAGCGACAGCTACCGGATGGCAAATGTAAGGTTCTCCCGATTTGCGGTATTGTCCTTGGTGCAAGTCGCGGGCAAATTCAAAGGCCCGACAAATTAAGCTGTCGTCCGTGGAACAATTCGGGTTAGCGCCCCCATCAGGCTCCGATCGAGCATTCAGGCATTCTTGCAGCCAATCGGGAACTACAGCAGGATCGATCGAAGGAGAGGGAGTCAGAGTGTTCGCGTTCATGGGGTACACCTTTAAAACTTAGAAATACAAATGGTTAAAAGCCGGTTTCCGGTTGAATTGCCGAAATTATGTGTTTAGCTATACTAAACTACTTGAATGCCACAATTTGCAATTCAAAAAAATAGTCGATTTTTCTCAAACTATACCTATCGAATTCCGAGTCGTCGCCCGTCGGAGGTAGGAAAATATAGTGACACCACTGCGGCGGCTGCAGTCTGTCGATCGGGGAAAATCGGGTAAAATAAGCATATTTTGGCGGTAGCAGTTGAGGTTGCGGGGGGATCGGCATTTACCGGCAACGCTAAACTACAAGCAGCAGCCAGAAGGGTAGAGTTAGGGCAGAAAATCAAAAAAAGTTCTCACAAAACAGGGAATAGCTCCAAAAACGCACAGCTTCCCTCCCTATGAGCAAACTTAAGTAAGTATCTACTTTGATTATAAATACAAATTTGTTTACAAAATCATGATATTGTCCGAAGACCGCCGCCAGTGCTACCAAGAATTACAGCAAGCGCTAGAACAACTACAAAGAACTGCTGCACAGGATAATCTGGATCGGGCCGCGCTGGCGATCGAATACAGAAAAGTGCAACAATTTTTCGGAAACCAAATTATGAGAGCCGAAAGCGATGAGTTAGACGCCTCAGAAACACCCCCAGAGCAGTCCTACTTGACGGAAATTCACAAGCAACTGCGGTTATTGGGGACAGATGTCACGTTTTTGCAAGCGTCGCGCCAGCCAGCGACAGCAAAGGCGAGGCAAACTGGGGCGATCGCGCGGCTTAACACGCTAATTGGCTACTGTGGCGCGCTGCTGCAAAAAAATTCTGGTTCTTCAGGGCCCGCCCAGATACAGAATTAATAATTGAATTAACAGGGAATTAATAAGGCAAGGAGAAATAAAGCGGTGGAATGTCCAAAATGTAAACATCCCAATTTAGAAGGCGGTACCTTAGCCGGCCGTATGTCCGTGCAGTGGTGTCCCAACTGTTACGGTATCTGGATTCCAGGCAGAGAATACGAAGCTTGGCAAAAAGAGCAAAGCCAGTGGTACAACAAATCCGAGAAGCCTGATGCGACAGGGACTCTCGGCATAGAATTCACCCCGTCTGTCTACGACAGCAAAGCAGCCCTGTGTCCCGAAGACGGTCACTATCTGTCGCGGGCGAAAGTTCCTTTCAGCAGAGTGCCCTTTTACATAGAGCGCTGTATGTTGTGCGGGGGCATTTGGTGCGATAACGGCGAGTGGGACATTCTCGAAAGTCTGGGATTCCACACCGAGATTGACAAGATGTTTTCTGCGAATTGGCAAGCTAAGGCCCGCGTGCAAGAACTAGCCTCTCGGGAACGTCAAGTGCTGACTGAGAAGCTGGGGCCGGATATCGCGGGATATGTATTGGAACTCGCGGAAGTTTTAGCAGACCATCCTCACGCAGATTGTGCCGCTACTTACATACTGCGGAGAGCTGAGTTGAAGCGAAAGGAAATTTAGTCAGTTGATGGTTGTCAGTTGTCAGTTGTTAGTTGTCAGTTGTCAGTTGTCAGTTATCAGTTGCTCGGTGAATGATGTACTAATAAAAGCTTTGTTTGTAGCTATTTTTATTTGTATTTACAAACAGCAGAGCAGTCTCTTGCCCATAACTAATAACTCTGAAACACTAAGAAGTAACAACTAACAGCCAGTATATTGACCATTAAATAACAAATAACAACTGACCACTGACCACTGACTACTGACCGAAAGCATCCAGGATACAAGCCCCCGAATTTATCTCGCGCAAGTTAATGCTTTAATTCTTTAATCTAAAATCCAAAATCTAAAATCTAAAATCGATTGACTAAGGACTAATGACTAATGACTAATGACTCTTCTCTATTTTCCGTTGACAATCTGCGAGTAGCTTATCCTCAGCGGCGGGGCCAATCCGGTTGGGCAGTAGACGGGGTTTCCCTGACGCTGAAACCGGGGGAAAAGCTCGGATTAGTTGGGGAGTCTGGGTGCGGTAAGTCAACTTTGGGAAGGGCGGCGATGCGGTTGCTGCCGGATTCAACGCTGATTGAGGGGCGAGTTAGTTTTGCGGGAGAGTCGGTGTTTGATATGAATGCTTCGCGGCTGAGACGGTTTCGGGGCGAAGCTGTAGCATTGATTTTTCAAGATCCGATGACTCGTCTCGATCCTTTGATGACTGTAGGAGAACATTGCATCGAGACTTTGCAAGCTCACAGGCCGAATTTGGATCGCAAGCAAGCTAAGAAACGGGCGATCGAAACTCTGGAAGCTGTGAAAATTCCCGCGTCTCGTTGGTCGCAATTTCCCCACGAATTTAGCGGCGGAATGCGGCAAAGAGTAGCAATTGCTTTGGCTCTTTTGCTCGATCCCAAATTAATTGTGGCGGACGAACCGACTACAAGTTTGGACGTAACTGTAGCTGCTCAGATTTTGCAGGAATTAACCAGACTTTGTGAGGAACGGGGAACGGCTATTTTGTTGATTTCTCACGATTTAGCGATGGTGGCTGAGTATTGCGATCGCATTGCGGTGATGTACGGCGGTAAAGTCGTAGAAACAGGGCCGGTGCAAAACGTTTTTGAAAAGCCGCAGCACGAATATACTCGATCGCTCCTCAAAGCAGCTTTGCACATTCAAGCCGATTCTGACAAAGGGTTAGCATTCGAGGAAATCAGGACTGAAGCCGTTACTGCAAACTCAACAAATGCGCCTCTTTTGACCGTAACGAATTTGCAGCAACACTACAGTTTAGAAAGCAATTTATTAGATCAGTTGTTTAGCCGGAATCGCCAGGTAATTAAAGCCGTAGACGGCGTTAGTTTAGAGCTACAACGGGGAGAAACCCTAGGGCTGGTGGGGGAGTCCGGCTGCGGCAAAAGTACCTTGTCACGCACGATTTTGCAGCTAATTACCGCGACGGGTGGCAAAGTGGAATTTCAAGGAATAGATATAACTGCCCTGAACCGCGATGCTGTGAGGAAGCACCGCCGCGAAATGCAAATGATCTTTCAAGACCCCCATGCTTGCCTGAATCCGATGATGACTGTCGGGCAAAGTATTGCTGACCCTTTGTTTATTCACAAATTAGCTAATGGCAGCGAAGCGAAAAAACAAGTAATCCAAATGTTAGAGCGGGTGGGTTTAAGTCCAGGGGAGGATTTCTTTCGTCGCTATCCGGGGGAATTGTCAGGAGGACAACAGCAGCGAGTTTCGATCGCCCGTGCTTTGATTACTCGGCCGCAACTGATAATTTGCGACGAACCTGTGAGTATGCTGGATGCCAGCGTGCAGACTCAAGTTTTAGAGCTGATGTTGGAGTTGAAGCAGGAATTTAATTTGACTTATCTGTTTATTACGCACGATTTGTGGGTGGCGAGATTTTTTTGCGATCGTATTGCGGTAATGAATGCTGGAAAAATTGTTGAAATCGGTAAGACTAGGGATATTTTTACTAATCCGCAGCACCCTTATACTCAGCAGTTGTTGCAGGCTGCTCCTTTACTAGCCCGAACTAATTGATTTGGGATTTGGGATTTCGGATTTGGGATTTCGGATTTGGGATTTCGGAAATTTCGGGTTAAATTGGTTAAAGTTAAGGGATACTTTTCAAATCCTTCCACCGACACCAAGCACGATATGGCAGAATCTGACCTAGGCAGTTTTGCGGTGGCACCCGAAGCCTCATTCGCGATCGCAGAAGATGAAGACACCGAGATCGATCGTCCGACGGTAACTCGATCGTCAGCATACAACAACTGGTCTGCCGACGATCCAGTGGGAGCTTTGTTCAAGGAAATGGCTCGGTATCCTCTACTGACAGCAGCCGAAGAAGTAGAGTTGGCGCGCCGCGTTCAAGAATTGGTAGCCCTGGAGAAACTAGAACAGCGTTTGCAGCAGGAATTGGACAGAGTGCCGACAAAAGCTGAACTCGCAGCGGCTTTGGGAGTGAGCGAAACTCAAATGCAACAGCTTCGCCACCAGTGTCAGTCGGCGAAACGGAAAATGATCAGCTCGAATTTGCGCTTGGTAGTTTCGATTGCCAAACGCTATCTTAATCGGGGCGTGCCTTTTCTCGATTTAATTCAGGAAGGAGCTTTGGGTTTGAATCGTGCAGCCGAAAAGTTCGATCCAGAGAAGGGTTACAAGTTTTCTACCTATGCCTATTGGTGGATTCGCCAAGGAATTACCCGGACAATTGCCAATCAAGGGCGGACGATTCGCTTGCCTGTTCACATTGTCGAACAGTTAAATAAACTCAAAAAAGTTTATCGAGATTTGAAGCGTTCTCTTCAACGCAATCCAACTGAAACTGAACTTGCTAGAGAAATGCAAGTTACTTGCGAACAGCTTCGCTACCTCCAGCAAGTACGTCGGCAATCTTTGTCTCTCAACCACCGCATCGGCTCAGAAGAAAGTTCGGAACTTTTGGATGTTCTCGAAGATAACGCGACGCAATCTCCCGAAGCTCAGATGAATGAGATGATGATGCGCCAAGATATTTTGGAGGTGTTGGACAGTATTTTGACTGAGCGGGAAAAAGAGATTGTTGCTATGCGTTACGGTTTGCTGACAGGCGAACCTTACACTTTAGAAGAGGTCAGCAGTTTGTTCAATTTGTCCCGCGAACGAGTCCGTCAAATTCAAAATAAGGCAATGCGAAAGCTGCGTCGCCCTCAAGTGACGGAACGATTGAAGGGCTGGTTGAAATAAACTAAAAAACCTTGAGTTTGCCTTTTGAAAAATCTTAAAATTATTGTGGGGGACACTCGGACGCGGCCGTAAATATGCTTGTTCAAGGTGGAAAAACTTAATTAAAAATTACAAATTAAAAATGTCTTGATGTGGTATTTTTAATTGTTGATTGTCGCGTACTACTTACTTATTTATGTCTTCTGAGGTAATCTTGCGCCCCGCTACCCGCGCCGACGTGCCGGTGCTGTTTGATTTGATTAAAGCTTTAGCTGAGTACGAAAAATTATCTCATGCCGTTACTGGCAATGCCGTTGATTTGGAGAATCATTTGTTTGGCGATCGACCTTTTGTTGAAGCTATTTTAGCCGAGTGCGAGGGTCGAGTTGTGGGCTGGGCGCTGTTTTTTTACAATTATTCTACTTTTTTGACTAAGCCGGGAATTTATTTAGAAGATTTGTTTGTGGTGCCTGAGTTTCGAGGGCGGGGAATTGGCAAGTCTTTGATAGTTTATTTAGCGCAGTTGACGGTTGAAAGGGGCTGCGGGCGTTTGGAATGGAGCGTTTTGGATTGGAATGAATTGGCGATCGGATTTTACAAGGGTATCGGTGCTGATGTGATGCCCGACTGGCGGATTTGCCGGCTTGCGGGCGAGTCTTTGGCAAATTTGGCATCGAAGTAATTAAGGCGTGTGGAACAGGCATCTTGCCTGTGTGTGGAACAGGCATCTTGCCTGTGTATGGCACAGGCATCTTGCCTGTGTGTGGAACAGGCATCTTGCCTGTGTGTGGAACAGGCATCTTGCCTGTATGTGAAACAGGCATCTTGCCTGTGTATGGAACAGGCATCTTGCCTGTGTGTGAAACAGGCATCTTGCCTGTGTATGGAACAGGCATCTTGCCTGTATGTGGAACAGGCATCTTGCCTGTGTGTGGAACAGGCATCTTGCCTGTGTGTGGAACAGGCATCTTGCCTGTTAAGCTAAAATGCCACACTCAGGTTAATTAATACCTACCTACTTAATTGACCAAAATATAGGAAAATTTAGATAAGAGTTAAGTTAATTGGGAGAGTAGATCGTGATTATTTGGGTAAACGAGCAAATCGATCCGTCGGGCATTCTTTATTCTTGCATTGCTTGTTGCGATGAGACTCAAGCGAAGGATTGCCACGAATCTTTTGAGAAGAATTTGACGGCAGAGCAAAAACAGCAGGGCTGGGTTGCTACCTTGCGGACTGTTAGTTCTTGGGATGAGGTGCCTGTTAATGCTTTGAAATTGAATTAATGAGTGCAAGTCATCAGCAGCTTTAGTCTCACCCTGTTTTTGTTCGATCGAAACGGCAGGAAAACGTTGGACATCAGTTCGGAAAAGGCAAAATAGCTCGATCGCACACTTGTGAAATTAACAGAAGTTTTCTGAAACAGAAGGCAAAAAGCTGCAAGTATTTGGGGCTGCCAGTCTGAGGATTGTGCCGTGGAAGGTGCGGGAATTTGGGCGGAAATTTTCGGGCCGGCAGTGCTGCGAACACGCTAGGACGAAAAAGCGTGCAAGTGCGATCCTCTTCGAGGGCTCCGCTAACGACTATTCGCATTTATTAAACTGATTTTAGCATTACTATTAATAGATAGAGGCATTTCCAATTGTCTAGTTAAATTTTTATGATTGAAACCTTATTTCACGCTTATACGCCTCTAGTTATCTGGACGGGCTTAGGACTGCTGCTGTTTCGGTACATCCCAGTTGATTTTCCCAAGCTGCTGAGCCACTTTCTTTTCTGGATTGGGATACCGCTGCAAATTCTAGTTTTAGCCCGTCAGAGCGATTTTTCGGGTGCTGTGGGATTCACGCCGGCGATCGCCATATTCGTGTTATTTCTGAGTACGAGTTGTGCTTGGCTGACTTGGGTATTATTGCGTAGGCTGAGTGCGGCCCACATCAAAAAGCCCTATTTTCAGGGCAAAAATTCTCTGGTAAATTTATTCTTAGTAAATTTTAATTCCCTGAAGCGATCGAGCCAAGGCAGTTTTCTCCTAGCTGCGATGTTAGGGAATACGGGCTTTGTGGGACTAGCAATCACCCCGTCTATCATCAGCACCGATAACAACAACTGGGCTGTCTTGTACAGCGTCACTAACAACGTTATTGGAACTTATTGTTTCGGTGTATTTATTGCTAGCTATTTCGGGAACTCCGAGCAAAAAAAACACTGGTGGACTCAGATCCGGGACGTGCTGACAGTTCCCGCCCTGTGGGCTTTTTTGATTGGTTTTTATACTAGAAACATCCCCCTGCCCGAAACAGTGGAATCGGGATTGCAGACTGCTGTTTGGGTGGTAATTGCTAGTGCTTTGCTGCTGGTTGGCATCCGGCTGAGGTCTATTAAGAAATGGGAAAGTTTTGAACTGGCGTTAATCCCGTCGCTGTTAAAAGTGGTAATTGTGCCGGTACTGATCGGATTGGGTGCTAGTTATTTCGGATTGAGCGGCGATCCGAGGTTTGTGTTGGTGTTGATGTCGGGAACGCCCACAGCTCTTTCGGTGCTGATTTTAGCAGAAGTCTACGAGCTCGATCGCGATTTGTTAGCTAGCAGCATCGCCATCACTTCTGTCGGGTTGCTGTTGATGCTTCCGCTGTGGTTAGCTGGGTTTAGTTAATATTAGCTAAAGTTTCAAATCAGATTGCTATTAAATTTAGCATTACAATGAACAATAACTGCACGGAAAAGACGATGAACGAGCCAATAACTGCTACAGGTCTGCCTCCTGCATTCCCCGACCATACCCAATTGCCAGACGAAGACGGTACATTTGTGAAAAATTTTCAGGAGCATCCTCAGAGCATCATTCTGACAGATTCGATCGGGCCGGTTGTAGAGCGACTGCATCCAGAGGGACAATATGCGATCGGGCAAGATTGCGGCATTTACTGGCGAGAAACTGACCCGCCAGAGCGAGGTGCAGAAGCACCGGATTGGTTTTACGTGCCGAATGTACCCGCAACACTTGACGGTTTTCGCCGTTCTTATGTACTTTGGCGGGAACACATGGCTCCGTTCATTGCTAAAGTCGCAAAACTCTCTCTGTAGCGCTCGCATCCCGCACCTGATATTTTATAATTACAAAAAACCAAGCTGATGGAAACTAAACCACCTCTACCGCCCTTTACGTTGGAAACGGCTAAAGCCAAAGTTCAAGCTGCTGAAGATGCCTGGAATACCCGCGATCCAGAACGAGTAGCCTTAGCTTATACGGAAGATTCTCAGTGGCGAAACCGTGCCGAATTCTTCAGCGGACGGGAAGAAATCAAGGCTTTTTTAAGACGAAAATGGGCAAAGGAACTAGATTACCGTTTAAAGAAAGAACTGTGGAGTTTTACAGACAATCGGATTTCTGTTCGATTTGAGTATGAGTGGCACGATGATTCTGGGTACTGGTATCGGGCCTATGGTAATGAACAGTGGGAATTTGCCGAAAATGGGTTAATGCGAAGACGTGAAGCTAGCATTAATGATGTTCCCATTCAAGAGTCTGAACGGAAGTTTCGATAAGATTTATCTGTGAGTTGCTAGACCCATAAACCTGGTTTTTTAGGAAAATAGGCAGGTTTGTAGTCAGGAGTTGAGTCATGATTGACTAAACGCCCGAAAGACGAATAAAGTCCTCACTACGAACGAAAGGTTTGTAGTAAGGACTTGAGTCATGATTAGAACTCTTGCAAAAATACAAAGCACCCCACCCCAACCCTGCTCTTTAATCAGGGAAAGAAGCAAGATTATTCTTGTTTCCCCCCTTAATAAGGGGGGACTAAGGGGGGTGAATTTGACTTTTGCAAGAACTCTATTGATTAAACGCCAGAGAGAGGAGTAAAGTCCTCACTACGAACGAAAGACGCGCAATTGCTCAACTCTCCTCAATCGGTAAGCAAACTCGGAGAAGTCAGCACAAAGACATCCCTGGTTCCCACCCCTTCAGATTCCGGTTTAATCGGCGTAGTAAAGTGGAAAAACTCGTGGTCGTTAACTAACAGCAATTCTCCCGGATGCAGAATTTTATTAAAAACAGGCTTCTCTCTTTTAGCCAAGTACAAATGCGTTTCCCCGCCTACAATATTAGTTCTGTCCACCGAGAAAATCCCGATAAAGTCAGTACCGTCTTGGTGAATGCCTTCCGGTGCGGGGTTGCCAAAATTGTTTGGCGAACAAGTCGTCCTGATTTGATGGATGCCGATTTCAGCTTCGGGGTGAATTTTGCAGGAATCGAAAAAAGCAAAAATCATCTGTTTGAAATTATCGAGGGCGATTAGTCGATCGTCCAATTCGGCAAATTCCCGTCTGATATCACCCACTAGCGGATTGTATGTTTTGCTTTGATACAAATAACCGTGAGGTAACTTAACTAACTCATTTCCGTTGACTGCAAACCGCGATAATCTTCTCGAACGATACTTACCTTTCACATACGGATCGACAGGCATATCGTCAAAAAAATCCTTGAAACCTTCTAGCTTAATCGAGTTTACTTTTTTGAAAGTAAACATAAAAGCATAGTCCAAATGAATGGATTCTAATACCGTTTTCATAGATTTTTCTCCATGAAGCCTTGCTCCCCTCCCTAATTTTGCCTTGAGGAGGTGTATGCTTCTACTCTAGCGCAGGTTTTTTGGATGTGTCGTAAAAGACACTACAAAAATTGCAAAGATATCGTAAAGCTTGCAAGATGAATCCGGGGGCTTGTTCTTCTTTTAATCCAAAATCCAAAATCTAAAATCTAAAATCGATTGACTGCTTTCACCAGCGACTGACAGGCGCGCAGGAAAACGGCAACATCGACCCCAAGTGCAACGTACTGAACGCCAGCATCAATCCACTGCTGGGCGATTTCGGGGTTTTCGGCAAAAGTACCGGCGGCTTTGCCTGCTTTGCGGATGGTTTGCACTGCCTCCTGCATCATGTCGATGACGCGGGGATCGCGGACTTGGCCGGGAATGCCGATCGACTGTGACAAATCGTAAGGCCCCAGAAAAATCACGTCCACCTCTGGCACAGTAACAATTTCCGCCAGGTTGTCGATGCCGCCTTTGCCTTCGACATGAATCACAACTAAGGATTCTTCGTTGAGTTTGTCGGTAATATTTGTACCTGCGGCGGTGTAAAGTCCCGCCCGCGTAGCGAAGGAAAGGCCTCGCGTGCCCAGAGGACTGTATTTAGCGCTTTTGACAGCGGTTTCGGCATCAATTTTGCTTTCAATTTGAGGTACTTGAACGCCTGCACTGCCGATGTCGAGAGCTCGTTGAATTTGTGGCCCATCGTTTTTGCGGACGCGAATAATCGGTGCAATTCCAGTGCAGTCGGCGGCGCGACACAAATCTTCAGCAGCAAGCGGGTTCAGGGGCCCGTGTTCCATATCGATAACGGCGAAATCAAATCCAGCGTGACCGCATATTTCTATGAATGCCGGATAAGCGCAGTTCATAAATAAACCGAGGACTGTTTCGCCTTTTTTAATTTTTTGTTTGAGTTGGTTTGTACGCATAATTTTGGAGTTTTTTTTGACCGCAGATGAATGCCGATGAACCCAGATTATTTTTAATAATACAACTAAAATATTGCGGTTACAAATTACTTTAGGTTAAGAGAATCGCTAAAAATTTGGTAGCTGCTTTTGCTTCTATCTTAAAGGGAATCAAGCACAAAAGCCAGCCCAAAGTAAACATTCCTAAGATTGGTAAAAATATGGCTCCCACGGAGGGTTCTACTAACCAAGCAAATAAAGCAAACATTCCGATACTGCCAGTTGTCCACAGCCAAAGAATCAGAAATCCTATAACTGTTTTATGTAAACTCATCCTAATTTTGATGGAACAACCGAATTGTTGAGTATGTATATCTCCTTGTATAATTGGGAACAATAAATGTCTCCCGATGATGATGCGATTAATTTTGAAGGTTTTGCCATAAATCGTTCCTTCATAGGGTTTCGCAGGTGGCGGCCCAAAGGGTATAATAATTCTAAAAACTTTGGGAGGAGTAACAACTTCGTCCAACCTGCGTAAAACTTCCGAATAAGTTAAACTGGTGGTAATTGTTAAACTCTCAAAAGGAATCAATGACCTAAAAATTTTGACGATTTTGAGCATAAGGTAGATCCGGCTGTTCAATAGTTGTTGCTGGTATTAATGCCTCTTCTCTAAAAAAGTTTTCCCTGACAACACCACGAAATACCAGTATACTGCAAAATAAACATTTAGATGGGATGAGTGTTTTTCCCTGATGTCAAAATTAATTCCACAATCTCCGATGAAACTTCGACAGTATCTATTTTTGCTCAAAGGTCGATCGATCCTTAGCCTCACCCTCGGCATAATTTCCGCGATTGGGAACATTTCGCCAGTATTTGCCGCACCTCCGCGTAATCCAGACAGTGCAGAAACTTGCGACATTCTAGTAGCAGGCGGCGGGCTTGCAGGCGCTGCTACCGCTTACGAAGGTTTGCTGGCGGGGCGCACAGTTTGCCTTACTGAAATTACTGACTGGGTAGGCGGTCAAATTTCCTCCCAGGGAACTTCCGCACTCGATGAAAGAGATACTCAGCGATCGCTCTTATTTTACCCCCGTGGCTACCTAGAATTGCGGGAGCGGATCGAGGAACATTACGGCCGGCTAAATCCCGGAGGGTGTTGGGTTAGCTATTCGTGTTTCATGCCCTACGACGGTCACAAAATTCTATTTAACATCTTGCAGGATGCCGCTAGAAAAGGCAAAGGCACGCTGAAATGGTTTCCCAATACAGTTATTAAAGAACTAGCAATTACTCCTGCTGTGGCGGGGAATACGGTTGGCGGTCAACAAATTAAAAGTGCGATCGCCATTCAACACAAACCCGCCGCCAACACCCCGCCAATCAACACCGAAACTCTTTCTCAGACTATCGAAGATGCCTATCGCTACGAAAATTCTCCGCGATTTAACAAAACTATTATTCAGTTTATTCCTAAAGCATCTGGAACCCCCTCTAACCCCAGAAGCGGAGGGAATTCCACAAGTTCCTCCCCTTCTGGCAGTAGGGGGGGTGCTGATTGGTACGTTGTAGATGCCACTGAAACAGGGGAATTGATCGGACTTGCGGATGTTCCTTACCGCCTCGGAATTGACCCGCGTTCCCCTCTCGAACCTTCCTCAGCCAGCCCCACCGGCGACCCTTACTGCACTCAAGGTTTTACCTACACCTTTGCGATGGAGGCAACGAAGGAACCGCAGCAGCATCAAGTGCCGTCTTTTTATCAACAATACGCTCCTTACTACAGCTACGAATTGCAGAGATTGGCGAGCTTTCCTTTAGTTTTCAGCTACCGCCAAATCAGGAGCATGAGACCGGATCAAAAGCGACCTTCAGACCCGAAGCAATTCCCTATTTATCCGGGGGATATTTCGATGCAAAACTGGACTTGGGGCAATGACTATCGTCCCGGAAATTCTCAAGATAATTTAATTTACACTCGCGAGCAGTTGCAAGAGTCCGGTCAACTGCAATCCGGGGGATGGATGGGCGGTTTGCGAACGGAAACTTTGCGAAGAGGAGAGGAAAATGCCAAAGGATTTTTCTACTGGTTGGTAACAGGAACTACTGACTCGCAGCTAGGAGATGGAGTGAAAAAGCCTAATCCAAATAATCGTTTTTTGAGCGGGTTGGATGCGCCGATGGGGACGGTGCACGGACTTTCTAAATATCCTTATATGCGGGAGGGCCGGCGCATTATTGGGCGGCCGAGTTTCAATCAGCCTCAAGGTTTTACGGTGTGGGAAGTTGATATGTCTCGCACTGACTTTACGGCGGATTTTTACCGCCAGAATTTGTCGGAGGAAGAGTATCGGAAGTTGTGGTTAGCTGTGGGTGGTTTGAATGCGCCGGCTTTGGCTGTGGGAAGTCAATCTGTTGAGGATACAAAATCGCGATCGCGCGCTACGATTTATCCTGATTCTGTGGGTATCGGTCATTATGCGATCGACTTTCACCCCTGCATGACTAACAGTCCCCCGGAAGCACCGGGAAATACCGAACGGGAAGGCACTCGCAAAGGTCAAGGGCAAGCTTATCCCTTCCAAATTCCGCTGCGGGCAATGATTCCTCAGAAAATTGACAATATGTTAGTGGCGGGTAAAAGTATTGCTGTTAGTCACACAGCGGCCGCTGCTTATCGAGTGCATTCTTTTGAATGGTCTGCCGGTGCGGCGGCGGGAGTTACGGCTGCTTTTTCCCTAGAAAAGGGGATTCTCCCTTATGAATTAGTGGACGAATTGCCGTCTCGCGAGCCAAACTTGGAAGTGTTGCAGTTGCGGTTGCAACAAAATGCTAATCCGATCGCCTTTCCAGGTACTTCTATCTTCAATAGTTCGTGGCAAAATTGGAAATAATCGCAGTTGGTAATCTGTAGATCGGGCATCCTGCCCGCCCTACAATAAAATTCACTCTTTGTGGAACATGGTGGAACAGGCTTTCGGGCCTGTTCCTGACACCCCACAATTAACTGCTTACCAAGAAGAGCCTGCTAACGAGTATAAAATAACCAATAAAAAAATAGCTGATAAACAGCAATTTGTCATCCATCTTTCGATAGAAGCAATCAGACACTGCTTTAGTCCGATAATATCAATAATCTCAAAAATATTCCCCCCTTCCCCTTCAAACTTCCCAAAGGTAACGGTCATGACAACTGCACAGATAACAAGCCCCAATTCCAATAATGCTTATGCCAAACAGTTACTCAGAACCTTAGTAGCTGTCAAAAAAGGGGACTTTTCAGTTCGGATGCCCATAGACCAGACCGGTCTAGCGGGGAAAATTGCTGACGAACTTAACGAAATTATCGAGCTCAATGAGAGAATGGCGGCCGAACTCGATCGCATCGGCACAGTTGTCGGTAAAGAAGGCAAAATCGCCCAGCGGGCCACCATCGGCAGCGCCGAGGGGTCATGGGCAGCTAGCGTAAACTCTGTCAATACCCTAATTACAGATTTAGTGCAACCAACCTCTGAAACCGCCAGAGTAATTCGCGCCGTAGCAAAAGGAGATTTATCGCAAACCATCGCCTTAGAAATAGAAGACAGACCCCTCAAAGGAGAATTCCTCCAAACAGCGCAAATTGTTAACACAATGGTAGACCAGTTGAGCTCCTTTGCGTCGGAAGTAACGCGGGTGGCTAGGGAAGTAGGAACAGAAGGGAAATTAGGCGTGCAAGCTGAAGTACGGGGAGTTGCAGGAACCTGGAAAGATTTAACGGATTCAGTTAACTCGATGGCGGGGAATTTAACAGCCCAAGTCCGCAACATTGCGGAAGTAACAACTGCTGTGGCAAATGGCGATTTATCCAAGAAAATTACCGTAGATGTCAAAGGCGAAATTCTCGAACTGAAAAACACGATTAACATCATGGTGGATCAGTTGAGTTCCTTCGCATCTGAAGTAACCAGAGTTGCTAGGGAAGTAGGAACGGAAGGCAAATTAGGCGTGCAAGCTGAAGTCAGAGGAGTAGCAGGAACATGGAAAGATTTAACGGATTCAGTTAACTCAATGGCCGGCAATCTTACCGCACAAGTACGGAACATTGCCGCCGTGACAACCGCTGTGGCAAATGGTGACTTATCTAAAAAAATTACTGTAGATGTTAAAGGTGAAATTCTGGAGTTAAAAAACACGATTAACATCATGGTGGATCAGTTAAATTCCTTCGCATCTGAAGTAACGCGGGTGGCGAGAGAAGTAGGTTCCGAAGGCAAACTCGGCGGTCAAGCAGAAGTTAAAGGAGTTGCAGGAACTTGGAAGGATTTAACTGATAGCGTTAACTTCATGGCAGGCAGTTTGACAGCACAAGTCCGCAACATCGCTGAAGTGACAACCGCTGTGGCCAAGGGCGATTTATCAAAGAAAATTACCGTCGATGTTAAAGGGGAAATTCTCGAACTCAAAAACACCGTCAACACGATGGTTGACCAGTTAAATTCCTTCGCATCTGAAGTAACCAGGGTGGCTAGGGAAGTGGGAACGGAAGGGAAATTAGGCGTACAAGCTGAAGTGCAAGAAGTAGCAGGAACTTGGAAAGATTTAACGGATTCAGTTAACTCAATGGCCGGCAATTTAACAGCACAAGTCCGCAACATTGCTGAGGTGACGACGGCTGTTGCTAACGGTGACTTATCTAAAAAAATTACGGTACAGGTTAAAGGCGAAATTTTAGAACTGAAAAACACCATTAACGTGATGGTGGATCAGCTTAATTCCTTCGCATCTGAAGTAACCAGGGTTGCTAGGGAAGTGGGTTCGGAAGGTAAACTCGGCGGTCAAGCAGATGTCCGAGGCGTAGCAGGAACTTGGAAGGATTTAACGGATTCAGTTAATTTTATGGCGGGTAGTTTGACCGAACAAGTAAGGAATATTGCTGCTGTTACAACGGCTGTGGCTAATGGCGACTTGTCGAAGAAAATTACCGTCGATGTTAAAGGTGAAATTCTCGAACTCAAAAACACCGTCAACACGATGGTGGATCAATTAAATTCCTTCGCTTCGGAAGTAACCAGGGTTGCTAGGGAAGTGGGAACCGAAGGGAAATTAGGCGTGCAAGCTGAAGTTAAAGGAGTTGCAGGAACCTGGAAAGATTTAACGGATTCAGTTAACTCGATGGCGGGTAATCTTACCGCCCAAGTCCGTAACATTGCGGAAGTGACAACGGCTGTGGCAAATGGCGACTTGTCTAAGAAAATTACAGTAGATGTGAAAGGGGAAATTCTCGAACTGAAAAACACGATTAACATCATGGTGGATCAGTTGAGTTCCTTCGCATCGGAAGTAACCAGAGTTGCTAGGGAAGTAGGAACGGAAGGTAAATTAGGCGTGCAAGCTTATGTGCGGGGTGTAGGGGGAACTTGGAAAGATTTAACCGATAATGTTAACTTGATGGCGGGGAATTTGACGGCACAGGTGCGGAATATTGCGGAAGTGACGAAAGCGGTGGCAAATGGCGATTTGTCTAAGAAAATTACCGTTGATGTCAAAGGCGAAATTCTTGAACTGAAAGACACTATTAACGTGATGGTGGATCAGCTTAATTCCTTCGCTTCTGAGGTAACGCGGGTGGCGCGGGAGGTGGGAACTGAGGGTAAATTGGGCGGTCAAGCTGAGGTGAAAGGAGTGGCGGGAACTTGGAAGGATTTAACTGACAATGTAAACTCGATGGCGGGTAATTTGACAGCGCAAGTGCGGGGTATTGCTAAGGTTGTGACGGCGGTGGCGAATGGCGATTTGAAGCGCAAATTAATGCTGGAAGCTAAGGGAGAAATTGCGACTCTGGCAGATACGATTAACGAGATGATTGATACGCTGGCGACGTTTGCCGATCAAGTTACTACAGTGGCGCGGGAGGTGGGAATTGAAGGGAAATTGGGCGGCCAGGCCAAGGTTCCGGGTGCGGCGGGGACGTGGCGAGATTTGACGGATAATGTGAATGAATTGGCGGCGAATTTGACTACTCAACTGCGGGCGATCGCCGAAGTGGCAATTGCTGTTACCAGAGGCGATTTAACGAGGTCAATTTCCGTCGCCACTGAAGGAGAAGTTGCCATTGTTAAGGACAACATTAACCAGATGATCGCCAATCTGCGGGAGACGACGCAGAAGAATACTGAGCAAGATTGGCTGAAAACCAACCTCGCTAAGTTCACTCGAATGCTACAAGGTCAGCGGGATTTAGAAACTGTTTCTAAACTAATTCTCTCAGAATTGACGCCGCTGGTTTCTGCTCAGCATGGCGTATTCTTTATGATGGAAGCTGTGGAGCACGATCCGTTTCTCAAACTGTTAAGTACCTACGCATACCGCGAACGCAAACAGTTAGGAAACCGATTCCATTTAGGCGAAGGTTTGGTAGGACAGTGCGCCCTGGAAAAGGAACGCATCCTGTTGACTGAAGTGCCGGAAAACTACGTTAAAATTGGATCGGGACTGGGAGAATCTACGCCGTTGAATGTCGTGGTTTTACCCGTACTATTTGAGGGACAAGTGACTGCAGTAATCGAGTTAGCTTCGTTCCGCCGATTCAGCGAAATACACTTGACATTTCTCGACCAACTTACAGAAAGTATTGCCATTGTTTTAAATACAATTGCGGCGAGTATGCGGACGGAAGAGTTGCTAAAACAGTCGCAATCTTTGGCAGAAGAGTTGCAAACTCAGCAAAAGGAACTAACGGAAACTAACAAGCGCCTAGAACAACAAGCGCAGTCGCTCCGCGCATCTGAGGAACTGTTGAAGAGTCAGCAGGAAGAGTTGCAGCAGACGAATGAAGAATTAGAAGAACAAGCTGAATTGCTAGCGCTGCAAAATAAGGAAGTTGAGCGGAAAAACCGAGATATCGAACAGGCGAGGGGGTTGTTGGAAGAAAGAGCGGAACAGTTGGCTCTAACTTCTAAGTATAAGTCGGAGTTTCTGGCAAATATGTCTCACGAGTTGCGAACTCCGCTGAATTCGCTGTTGATTCTCGCTCGATTGCTTTCTGACAATACTGAAGGCAATTTGACTCTGAAGCAAGTTGAATACACGCGCACAATTTACTCGGCGGGCACAGATTTGCTGGGGCTGATTAATGACATCTTGGATCTCGCTAAGATTGAATCAGGCACGATGTCAGTGGAAATTGAGCAAGTGTTGTTTGCGGACTTGCGAGATCATTTGGATCGGACTTTCCGCCAAATCGCCCAGGATAAGAAGTTGAGTTTTCAATTAGAGCTTGAGGGTGGGTTGCCAAAAGGTCTCTATACTGATGCTAAACGGCTGCAACAAGTTTTGAAGAATCTTCTCTCTAATGCGTTTAAGTTTACAGAACGGGGCGAGGTGAAATTGCGTGTCGAAGTAGCGCGGGCAGGGTGGAATTTAGAAATAGAAAGTTTAACGAGTTCCCCTACTGTTTTGGCTTTCTCGGTTAGCGATACGGGGATTGGGATTTCTCCTGAAAAACACAGGGTTATTTTTGAGGCTTTCCAACAAGCTGATGGTAGCACTAGCCGCAAATACGGGGGCACGGGTTTGGGTTTGTCAATTAGTAGAGAAATCGCTAATCTGTTAGGCGGAGAAATTAAATTGACAAGTCGCCCTGGTGAGGGTAGTAAGTTCACGCTTTATCTGCCCCAAACTTACCAAGAATCGCGAATAATGAATGATAAGCCATCGGGAATGGGCAAGCAAACGGCTCAATTGCCGGCTGCTATTTCTTCCGCAGTTCCTTCGCCGAATTTCCACTTGCCGATCGCCCCTTATCCATCACCGATTATCGCTGATGACCGAGAAAATATTGAGAGTGGCGATCGCGTGCTGTTGATTGTCGAGGATGATGTAAACTTCGCTCGAATTCTGTTGGATATGGCGCAGGAACAGGGTTTTAAAGGTTTGGTGGCTTTGCGGAGCGATATCGGTTTGGCGATGGCGCGAGAGTTCAAGCCAACTGCGATTATGCTGGATTTAAATTTGCCTGTGATGGATGGCTGGACAGTGCTCGATCGCTTGAAGCACGACCCAAGTACGCGCCACATTCCGGTTCACATTGTATCAGTTGAAGAAGGGCGGCAGCGCAGTTTGCAGTTAGGGGCGATCGCCTATTTGCAAAAACCTGTTAGCAGCGAAGCTTTGAGCAAAGCTTTGGCTGATATTAAGGGTTTTGTCGATCGGCGAGTCAAGAATCTGCTAGTCGTGGAAGACGACGAAACGCAGCGTCTGAGCATTGTGGATTTAATCGGCAATCACGATGTTTGTACAACGGCTGTGGGGAGTGGTGCAGAGGCGCTAGCAACTTTAAGATCGGGGCATTTTGACTGCGTTGTACTCGATTTGGGACTGCCAGATATGACTGGTTTTGAACTGATCGAGCAAATCAAGCAAGATGCAATTTTAAAAAGTCTGCCGATTATTATTTATACGGGCAAAGACTTGACGAAAGCCGAAGAAACTCAACTCAAGCGCATGGCGGAAACAATCATTGTTAAAGATGTGCGATCGCCGGAACGTTTGTTAGATGAAACAGCTTTGTTTTTGCACCGAGTCCAAGCAAATTTGCCGGAACCGAAGCGCCAAATGCTAGAGCAATTGTATCAAACCGATTCGACGCTCGCGGGCAAAACAGTCTTGATTGTTGACGACGATATGCGGAATATTTTCGCCCTCACGAGTATGCTGGAGCGCCATAAAATGAAAATTGAGTATGCTGAGAATGGCAGAGAGGGCATTGCTAAATTGCAAAATACGCCTGACATAAATATTGTGTTGATGGACGTGATGATGCCAGAGATGGACGGTTACGAAACAATGCAAGCCATTCGTAAAATGCCTCAATTTGCTTCCTTGCCAATGATTGCTCTTACTGCGAAAGCTATGAAGGGCGATCGGGAAAAATGTATCGAAGCGGGTGCGTCTGACTATATTACCAAACCTGTTGATACGGAACAGTTGCTCTCGCTGCTGCGTGTCTGGCTTTATCGATAATGAAGTCAGTTGTCAGTTGGCAGTTGACTGTTGGCAGTTGTCAACAGTCAACAGTCAGCAGTGAACAGTCAACAGTCAACAATGCCCAATAACCAATTACCAATTACAAATGTCCGAAAGCCATGAACTTGAAACAATCGAAATTCAACTCTTACTAGAGGGAATGTTTCGCTATTACGGATTTGATTTTCGCAATTATGCTCTTGCCTCTCTCAAGCGCCGTATCTGGAACACTATTCGCTCGGAACGGCTCACTACTGTCTCTGCACTTCAGGAAAAGGTACTTCACAATCCTGCTTACCTAGACCGTTTACTGCTGGACATTTCTGTCAATGTAACGGCGATGTTTCGCGATCCCAGCTTTTACATTAGTTTCAGAAATAAAGTGGTGCCGCTGCTGCGTACTTATCCTTTTATTCGGATTTGGCACGCTGGATGTTCAACGGGAGAAGAAGTCTATTCTATGGCAATCTTGCTGCAAGAAGAAGGACTTTATGACCGTTGTCGGATTTACGCTACCGACATGAATGAATTAGTTTTGAAAACAGCCAAAACTGGGATATTTCCGCTGAAACAAATGCAAGAATATACGCAACTCTACCACCAAGCGGGGGGCAAGAAAGCGTTTTCTGAGTATTACACTGCTGCCTATGAAAATGCGATTTTTAGGTCTTCACTTAAAGATAATATTGTCTTTGCTCACCACAACCTAGCAACGGATAATTCTTTTAATGAATTCAATGTTATTTTATGCCGTAATGTGATGATTTATTTCAATTCACACCTCCAAGAGCGGGTACACAAGCTTTTTTATGAGAGCCTGGGAATGTTTGGGGTTTTAGGCCTAGGACATCAGGAGTCTCTGACTTTTACACCTTATGAAAAATACTATGAACCAATTGAAAGTAGTGATAAAATCTACCGACGAGTTAAATAAAAAAAATTTTGAAATAGTGGTTGTTGGCACGTCTTTGGGAGGGCTAGAGGCTCTGACTGTGCTGCTGGCAGATTTGCCACAAACCTTTCCTTTGCCTGTAGTTATTGTCCAACACCGCCATAAGAGTTCTCAGAATAGGCTTACTTATTTTTTACAAAAGCAAAGCTCTCTCCCAATCACAGAGGCCCAAGACAAAGAGCCGATCGCACCGGGACGGGTTTACTTGGCTCCTCCTGACTATCACTTGCTAATAGAATCGCCCTCTGAGGAGGAGTTTAGCCTGTATGAAAACGACTTTACAGAACCGGGGGGCGTGGCAGTGGAGTCAACCCATAATTCAACATCCCCAATCCCGAATCGCGGATCTCCTACATTTGCACTATCAACTGAGGGGCCTGTCTCCTACGCGCGACCCTCCATCGATGTGCTGTTTGAGTCTGCTGCGGATGCCTTTGGGGAGAAAGCGATCGGCATAATTTTAACGGGAGCTAATTCTGATGGCAGTAAAGGGCTGGCAAAAATTAAAGCTGAGGGAGGATTGACATTTGTGGAGGAACCGGCTTCGGCCCTATGCGCGACCATGCCAGCGTCGGCGATCGCAAATGTTGAAGTAGACTGGATTTTACCCCTCTCTAAAATCGCTCCCTGTTTAGTCAATTTGCTAAGAATTAAAGATTAAAAAAATTATGAATGTGCAGCCCCCCCAGCGAGTAAATGTCCTTTTAGTTGACGATCGCCCAGAAAATTTGGTAGCTCTAGAAGCTATCCTCAACAGCCCCTCTTATCATTTAGTACAAGCTAATTCGGGCGCGGAGGCTCTGAGATGTCTGCTTAATGAAGATTTTGCGGTAATTTTGCTTGATGTGCAGATGCCGGGAATGGATGGATTTGAGACAGCAACATTGATTCGCTCTAGAGATCGATCGCGAGCGACTCCGATTATTTTTATCACAGCATTCAGCAGTAATGACACCCACGTGTTTAAAGGTTATTCTCTGGGTGCGGTGGATTACCTGTTCAAACCCTTGGAACCGGAAATATTGACCTCGAAGGTGCAGGTATTTGTGGAATTGTTCCAAAAAACAGTCGAGGTGAAACAGCAAGCAACACAGTTAGCTGCGGTTAATAGTGAACTAAGTAAAAGTGAAGAGCGGTTTCGCACTTTGTGTGCTTGTTCGCCGCTGGGAATTTACTTAGCTGACGTTGAAGGCCGCTGTACTTACATCAACCCGCGTTGTCAAGCGATTTGCGGGTTAACTTTGGAGGAAAGTTTGGTAGAGGTTTGGCAGCGGGAAGTTCATCCAGAAGATCGCGATCGCGTAGTAGCAGATTGGTTAGCTTGGATTAAAGAAAGCCAGGAATATTCTAACGAGTTTCGATTAGCTGGTAGCGAAACTGTGCGTTGGATTCACGTGCAGTCGTCACCAATGTTTTCGGATTTGGGAAAACTGATCGGTCACGTGGGCACGGTTAGAGATGTCACAGACCGCAAGCAAGCAGAGGAAGAACGCGGCCGACTAATCCGCGAACAAGTGGCGCGGCAGGAAGCGGAAAGAGCTAACCAGATGAAGGATGAATTTCTCGCTATTCTCTCTCACGAACTCCGTACTCCTTTAAATGCAATTCTCGGCTGGTCCAGGCTGCTTCGGGTGAAAAAATTTGACGAAGAAACTATTGATAAAGCTCTAGAAACAATTGAGCGCAATGCTAAATCTCAAGCTCAACTCATCGAAGATATTTTAGATGTTTCGCGGATTCTGCGGGGGAAACTAAATTTAAATATGCTTCCAATTCGGTTGGAATCTGCGGTCAAGCTGGCAATAGATTCTTTGCAGCCGCTGACTGAGGAAAAATCAATAGTCATAGAATTAACGTGCAGTCCAAATGTAGGTGAAGTTATCGGCGATTTCGATCGCTTGCAGCAAATTGTGTGGAATTTGCTGTCAAATGCGATTAAGTTTAGTCCGCAAGATGGTAAAGTACAGGTGCGGTTAGAGTCAGTGGGCGATGAGGCTCAAATTCAGATAATTGATAGCGGCATTGGTATTGAGCCTGATTTTTTGCCTTATGTTTTCGATCGCTTCCGCCAAGCTGATAGCAGCACAACTAGGTCTTACGGGGGTTTGGGACTGGGATTGGCGATCGTCCGTCACTTGGTGGAACAGCACGGCGGTAAGGTGCATGCAGAGAATAATCCGGGCGAGGGTGCGAAATTTACGGTGGCTCTACCTCTTGCACAGAGGAACGCCCTCGCGGATGACGATGATTGGTCACGCCTCAATGACCAGGCCCAGACCCTCCCCACTCTGGCTAATTTGCAATTGCTGGTGGTGGATGATGACGATGACACGCGGGAGTTTTTGATTGCTTTACTCGAGGACGAAGGAGCTATGGTGCGATCGGCGGCATCGGTGGCAGAGGCTCTAGCTGCACTGGAGAGTTATTGGCCGGATCTGCTGCTGAGCGACATTGGAATGCCGCAAGCAGACGGCTATGAGTTGATGGCGCGGGTGAGAGAAATGGAAGTGCTCAGGGGTGGAAAGATGCCTGCGATCGCCCTGACGGCCTACGCGAGAGAGGAAGAGCGCAAGCAAGCGCTGGAAGCGGGTTTCCAGATGCACTTATCTAAACCAGTTGACATAAGTAAGTTAATTGCCGCAATTGCTAACCTCACAGGAATGCTCGGAAATCCCGATCCAACTCACATCTTGCACGATGCTCAAGAACAGGCAAGATGCCTGTTCCACAAAGATTAGATTTTATTGTGGGGAGTATGGGTTGGGCAGGAGAGCCCGTCCGTGAAGGCTGATTGACAATAGTGCTATTCGGTGATTTCCAAGGGAATCGGCGGTTAAAACCGCTTTGTTGACCCCCAATCCCGTGCTGATTAGTGAGAAAAATATTAAGCTAGCTTAAAGGACAAGCGATCGACAGTTCGGAACAAGACACCCGTTTTTCCACAAAAAACTGGATATTTGCCGTTTTTTTGCTTCAACCTGCCGTCAAACTACAAAATTACTCGCCAATCAATACATGAATATTTTTAGCAGTCTGCTTTCTAGCCCAACTCAAGCACCCCAAGTCAAAAAACAGCGTCGAGGCATTGAAATTAAGTCGGAACGCGAAATCGAAATTATGCGGCAAGCAGCGAAAATCGTTGCAACGGTACTCAAAGAAATTTCCCTTATGGTGAAACCGGGAATGACTACTGCTGATTTGGATGCTTATGCCGAAAAACGTATCCGCGAAATGGGTGCAACTCCGAGTTTTAAAGGCTATCACGGTTTCCCTGGATCGATTTGCTCTAGCATTAATAACGAAGTTGTTCACGGCATCCCCAGTCCCAAAAAGGTAATTCGGGCAGGAGATGTTCTCAAGGTAGATACGGGGGCATATTATCAAGGTTTTCACGGCGATTCTTGCATTACGATCGCAGTTGTGGAAGTGACTCCCGAATCGGCAAAATTAATCCGAGTCGCAGAAGAAGCTCTCTACAAAGGCATCGAACAAGTGAAGGCGGGAGCCTATTTGCTCGATCTGGCTGGTGCGATCGAAGATCATGTCAAAAGCAACGGTTTTAACATCGTGGAGGAGTTTACCGGCCACGGTGTCGGGCGAAATTTGCACGAGGAACCGTCGGTTTTCAATTTCCGCACGCGGGAAATGCCGAACGTGAAATTGCGAGCGGGCATGACATTGGCGATCGAACCGATTCTGAATGCCGGTTCTAAGTACACTCGGACGCTTTCTGACAAGTGGACTGCTGTAACCGTTGACAATGCTATGTCTGCTCAGTTTGAGCATACTGTGTTGGTGACAGAAACTGGCTATGAAATTTTGACCGATCGTTCAAAAGTTTAAGGGGAAAAAAAGACAAGAGTTTTGAGTTTTGAGCTAAAGTTTTTATTCTGTAGGTTGGGTTGAGCGATGGCGAAACCCAACACCTTATTTAAAATGAAGATTTGGGCGGAGCGAAGCGTAGGGTTCGTTCCTCAACCCAACCTACAATATTTACTACAATATTTACACTATTAAGAAGGTAACAGAGATGTCAGCACGATTATTATTGGTAGACGATGAACCGGGCTTGCGGGAAGCAGTACAAGCTTATTTGGAAGATAGCGATTTTGCGGTTGAGGTTGCCAGTAATGCTCGCGATGGGTGGGAACTCTTGCAGCAGTACAATCCCGATTTGGTGATTTCAGACATTATGATGCCGCAGGTGGACGGTTATCAGTTTCTCAAGCAAGTGCGGGCAGATCCTCGCTATAAGGCTTTGCCGGTGGTATTTTTGACGGCTAAGGGAATGACGAGCGATCGCATTCAAGGCTATCAAGCCGGCTGCGATGCTTATCTTTCTAAGCCCTTCGATCCCGACGAATTAGTAGCAATAGTAACCAATTTGCTAGCCCGCCGCGCGGCTGCTAAGGAGACAAGCGAAAATCCTGAAAGTCCAGATATTGCTGCTTTGACAAGCCAAATGGCGAGAATTGAGTCTTTGCTGAGCGGCCGGAGTTCGATCGCCCAAAGTCCTTCGCCGATTAAAATTGATTTGACTCCGCGAGAACAAAGTGTTTTGGATTTGGTTGCTCAAGGTTTGATGAATAAGGAAATTGCCCGCCGCTTGGAAACTAGCGTGCGTAATGTGGAAAAGTACGTCAGCCGTTTGTTTAGCAAGACGGGTACTAACAGCCGTACTGAGTTGGTTCGCTTCGCCCTCGAACACGGCTTGACGAAATAGGAGTCCTCTCGACTTGGCTGGAGGCTGTGGCTTGCCGAGCTGCGTTACCAGGCTCTTCCTGGTAACGAGAATTATGCAAAAAATTAGAAATGTTAAGATTTGACACTCCCCAGCCTAAAGGCGTGGGGATTCTTAATTCATCGACTGACCTTTAAGCACCATGTCCTTGCGGCAGTCCTTAAACCTTTCAACCGTACAATAGTACAAATTGACGAGTCTAATTCACTGTTACCCCAGAGGGTCTATCTCCAAAAGCGTACTAGGATACAAGCCTAGAGTTTGGGTATGCCCTACCCTACTTAACAAATCAAGAAATTGTTTGTTGTTACTGGTTTAAGGATGCGTTGATCCTTTAGCTGTTTTAAGAGTTTTCGCCGCTCTGCGTCCCCCGGTTTATACCTAAAAGTGTGTCTTAACTGTTTCACGATGGTAAAGGAGTTTAACCTTGACTATTTTAGTATACTACAAATACCAGCAATTCCTGATTTTTAGGAAGGGATTTAAGAAATTAAAGCCGCCCTAGAAGGACGGGTTTTAAACCCAATTTCCTGATAAGTATTGACAGGTATCCGGCGGCTGTGGTATGTCACATCAGCTTGCTGGTGGCAGCGCGGGAGTGCGAAAACTGGTGTGCGAAAACTGGTGTGCGATCGAACTTCTCACCCACTTTGCTTTGAGTCTGAGATAAACACTCGCAAACACCGGGGAATTACTTAGCGGGAAAACCTGACTGTTTAAGAGTTTTCACGTAGTAAATAGAAAAGCAAACACTTGACCGGATATGCTCCGTTAAGCAAACTTGCCACGAAAAGTCACAGATAAGGTTATATCCTGTGGAAAAACAAGCCACTATTAATTACAGTTCTGGACGCACTCCTACAAAGAAACCGGGTTTTTTACCTAATTTACGGTGTGTAACAAAGTATTTCGTAAAAAAAAACCGTTTCTGGGCCCCCAGGCTAAAATTTTACACCCTAGTTCAAGCTCTCAGATTCATCTGTGGAGTCAATCTAAAATCTCAAATCTAAAATCGACTGACAGCGATGGAAAGTAGCCGCAGATGTTGAATGTATAGTAGTACCAAAGTTTAGTTTATATCAGGAGGATACCATGAGGAAAATCACGGCGCGACAAACAATAAGTGCCATAGTAGCACTGCCGATCGTACTAATAGCCAATACAACTCAAGCTTTGGCCGCTGATACCGATCAGAAAATAGATCCAATTAAGAAAGTTTCGGATTTTGGCGATGAGCTAGATTTTGATATTGGGCCACCAACAACAATCAGCATTGAAGAAAGCGAGGATTGGGATGAACCTGATTTTGCAGCTACTTTAGATATGGAGATTAGTAAATTTATGACAAAAAATCCTCAAGCTGTAATTGATGAGCCGCCGCCGATAGTTTATCTCAGTGCGGCCAGGGGCCAGTCAACCCGGGAATGCCGGATTTCTGGGATATGCGAATAACTGAATCGGATTTGTGCGATTTGGGCGATGGCTGGGACTCCCGCAAACAAAGACTCATTTGCTGGGTAGAATTAAAGCAATTATCAAGATTTCAGTAAAATTCGGTTGATTTTGCTGGGAATATGCGAATAACAGAGTATGTATTTTTTGGGTATGCTTTAATTGCGATCGGCTAACATAATAAGTATGCAGGCTGAAATAAACTTAACTAATTGATAGTTCCCAGTGATGGGAAATCGCCCAAAAGGGCAGAAATAAAATTAATCATGTGATTGTCCGCTGTGATTGGCTAACGTAAAAACGGGTAAAAGTAAACTTAGTTAGAGCAACCGCCAAAAAGGTTAGGACGTTCTTAATTCCACTTTCCCCCTGCGGTCTATTCCTGCCATCCGTTACATCCGTTACATCCGTTAAAAAATCCGTTGCCGAACTTCCATCCGTTACATCCGTTACATCCGTTAAAAAATCCGTTGCCGAACTTCCTTTTTTCGGCATTTGACAGCATCTATCCTGAGAAACTTTTTCAAATATTAATTATGATTAATTCGCACTGCCAGCAAGACACCGCAGCACAGCAAAACAAAAGTTCGCTGCAAACTCTCTCCCGCGCTCTGAGAATGTCTCAGGGGCAATTTTCGCTGATTTTGGTACGGTGCAATTACAGCGCTATGCGAGAAAAAATTGTACGGCAATTGCGGGAGGAGTCTGATATCGAGATTCGAGAAATTGTCCTCCCGCCATCTGTTAAAACTCTTTACACGACGATAGAAACCAAACTTTCCTGCACCCATCCCGCAGCTTTAATGGTGTTGGGCTTGGAATCGGTAAGTGCGATCGATCGACTGCTGACTTCTACCAACTACGTGAGGGAAGAATTTCGGAATAATTTTCCCTTTCCGGTGGTGCTGTGGGTGACAGACAAAATCTTAAAAAAACTGATTCGGTTAGTAACAGATATCGAAACTTGGACGACAAGTGTTGAATTTGTAATTGGCCCCGACGACTTGGTGGATTTCCTGGGCAAAAGTGCCGATCGCATTTTTTCCAACATTTTAGAAAGTGGCAATTGGCGTTTAACTAATTCTGCCATTCTCGGAGCCAATTCTTTGAGTGAACTCGAGTCGGCTAGCCAAGACTTGCAAACTTGCAACATCAGGTTAGAACCAGCTATTGAAGCGAGTTTGCAATTTATTCGCGGTAGGCACGAATATGCTTGTCACCGCATCCCTGCGGCTATTGAATTTTATCAAAAAAGTCTCAGTTTTTGGAAGCATCAAGTAGCATTTATTGGGCAAAAGACCGAATTTAGCGATTTGTTATTTACCGTTCACCCTGCACCCGTGTTAGAGGGAATTATTCTATTCCACATCGGTCTTTGCTACCGCTTCCAAGCAGAAAAACACCGCAGCGGCAACCGTCCTTACTGGACGGAAGCTAAGAATTATTTTCAGGAATCTATTGATGTTTTAGAACGAGCGGGGCGGCCGGATGCCGTTGGTATATTCATCAATCAACTTGGCGAAGTATTGCAGCATTTAGAAGATTGGGATGCACTCTGGAATTTAGCTATCAAAGCTCGGAGGTTACATGAAAATATGGAAAATTCAGCAGTTAATTTGGCTCAAGATTACGGCTTTTTGGCTAGAGTAGCCTTAGAGCAAAAGAACTGGCAAGGGGCGAAAGAATGGGCTTTAATCGCTCTAGGCGTTCTCAACTCAAATTTAGAAGCGACGGGACAGGGAACCCCTGTAAAGTCGCAGCATCTAGGCTTGTATCTGTTAATTTTAGCAGAGGCGCAGAGTCAGTTGGGCGAGATCCAGGAGGCGATCGCGCATTTAGAGCTTGCTCGCTCGGAAACCGAAGCGTGCTACAACCCGCAACTGTATTTGCGGGTTTTAGAAATGCTGCGATCGCTCTATTTTCAGCGGGGAGAATATCTCGAAGCATTTCAAATTAAGCAAGATTATCGAGCGGTGGAACACACGTATCGGTTCCGAGCTTTTATTGGAGCAGGAAAGTTGCAGCCGCACAGAGAAGCGGTTAATTCCGTCGCCGAAACTGTTGCCGACGCGGCTACTATTGCTGACGAAATTACTGCTTCCGGCAGAGAACAAGACCTCAACCGCTTGATATATAGGATGAACAATACCCCAGACAAACTGACAGTAATTTACGGTCAGTCTGGAGTTGGCAAAAGTTCAATTGTCACGGGAGGATTAGTACCAGCTCTCAAACAAAAAAAAATAGAAAGGCGGACTGTCTTGCCGGTAGTGCTGCAAGTTTACAACAACTGGCCGCGGGAATTGACCAGACAGTTATCTGCTGGAAAAGCTGAAATATTCGAGCCGGAAATTTCCGACGCAGTACCGGAAACTGCTCCGGTAGATTTTCCAGTAGAAGCAGGCGCAGTCAAGGAAAATATTATTTCGGGATTTAACGACGACTTGGCTGGGAATAATGAGGAGAGAAGGGAGCAGTCACAGCCAGTAGAATTAATTATACAACAACAGGCGATCGAATACGAAAACATTATCAAGGAGCTGCAAAGAAATTCCGAACATTTAGTGACTGTTCTGATATTCGATCAATTTGAAGAATTCTTTTTCGTGTGGAAGGAACCCGCCCAAAGGCAGAGATTTTTTGATTTTTTGCGGGAATGCTTGAAAATCAAATATTTAAAAGTCGTCCTGTGTTTGCGGGAAGATTACCTGCACTATTTGCTGGAATTTTCCCGACCCAAAAACCCGACAGGATTCGTTAACAATGATATTTTGGAGGACATTCTCAGCAAAAACATTCTGTTTTATTTGGGAAATTTTTCGCTGCTTGATGCGCGATCGGTAATTCGCACTTTAACTGAGCGAGCGCAGTTTTACTTAGAACCGGAGCTGATCGAAGAATTAGTCAATGATTTAGCCGGAGAATTGGGAGAAGTCCGCCCGATCGAACTACAACTTGTCGGCGCTCAACTGCAACAAGAGGACATTAGAACTTTAGCTCAATATCAGGAACTAGGCAACAATCCGCAACAAAAATTAGTCGAAAGGTTTCTCGAAGAAGTCATCAAAGATTGCGGGCCGGAAAATGAAGTGGCGGCGCGCCGAGTTTTGTATTTGCTGACAGATGAAGATGAAATACGTCCCCTAAAAACCCGCGCCGAATTAGCTTCTAATTTAGCGACATTTGCCGAAGCTGACAAATTAGATTTAGTCTTAGAACTGTTAGTAAACTCTGGTTTAGTTTTTCGGTGGACGGAACTGCCTGCTGAGCTTTACCAGCTCGTTCACGACTATTTAGTTACCTTCATCCGCCAGCAGCAGGCATTAGATAAAAAGGCAGAATTTGAGGAACTGCGAAAGCAAAACCAAATTAACCGAGATGAAATTGAGCAAATTCGCAAAGACAGAGAGCGAGATGCTTTGCTGTCGGAAGCTAGAGACAAACAGCGCCAAGCTAGAGACAAACAGCACGAAGCGGAAGCTCAACTTTACCAATCTCGGAGATGGCAATTGCGGGCGGCGGTTCTAGGAGTGCTTGTACTTGCAGGTGTTTCGGGGATGGCATTCAAGCAAGCAAAATTAGCAGAAAGCGCACGGCAAGAAGCAGAAACAAGTCGCACTGATGCCCTAAATTCGGCGTCGGAAGCTTTGGTGCTTTCTAATGAAAAAAATCAATTAGGAGTGTTGAGAAATAGTATCAAAATTGGTCGTGATTCTCTGAAAAGTACAGCGCTGCCTGTGGACACTAAAAATCTAATTGCTGAAAGACTCAGACAAGCAGTTTCCGGGGTGCAAGAACGCAACCGTTTCGAGCAGCACAGCAAGTTTGTTTTGGATGTGAGTGTCAGTCCCGACGGCAATTCAGTGGCTTCGGCAAGTGCTGACAAAACTGTTAAATTGTGGAGCAAAGAAGGTAAGTTATTAAAAACTTTCAATCACCCGGATAGCGTGACGAGTGTTAGTTTTAGTCCCGATGGGAAAACGATCGCTACTGGTTGTGCCGATCGCACAATTAGAATTTGGCAAGTAGATAACGACAAAAGTGCCATTCCCTACGGGATAGCTCCGCTTCACGGCATTTTATCCGGCCACGGCGATATCGTCACCAGCGTCAGTTTCAGTCCCGACGGCAAAACCCTAGCTTCCGCCAGTCACGACAACACCGTCAAAATCTGGAACCTTGCGAACAAAAAATTGCTGCAAACCTTAACCGGACACAAAGACTGGGTACTCGGCGTCAGTTTCAGTCCCGACGGCCAAACAATTGCCTCAGCAAGTGTTGACAAAACTGTCAAACTTTGGAACCGAGAAACTAAAACCCAGAAATTTACAATTAATCCCAAAACATTAACCAAACATTCTGACATTGTTTACAGCATTAAGTTCAGTCCAAACAGTCGAGAACTCGTCTCAGCAAGTGCCGACACCACAGCCAAAATTTGGAACCGAAACGGTGAGGAAATCAGAACTCTCAAAGGACACAACGATGAAGTTGTCAGCGCCAGTTTCAGTCGCGACGGCAAACAAATTGTCACCGGCAGTGCAGACGATACGGTAAAAATTTGGAGTCGCAGCGGCACTTTGCTCAACACTTTTCGAGGACATCAAGACGACGTGAGGGCCGTAAGTTTCAGCGGGGACGGCACTATTGCTTCCGCAAGTAAGGACAAAATAGTAAAAATTTGGAAACCGGACAGCACTCCGCTGAATAAGATTTTATCGGGACACGGAGACTGGGTTTACAAAGTCAGTTTTAGTGCTGACAGCAAAACAATTGCCTCTGCTAGCGGCGACAAAACCGTGAGACTTTGGCGGGCTGACGGCAGTTTATTCAAAACCTTAGAAGGTCACAAGGATTCTGTTACCTGGGTTAGCATTTCGCCTGATGATAAAACTGTTGCTTCGGCCAGCGATGACAAAACAGTGAAAGTCTGGAGTTTAAACGGCAAACTGTTAGATACTCTCAGCCACAGTGGCATTGTTAAAAGCGTGAGTTTTAGTCCAGACGGAAAGATAATTGCCGCCGCTAGTGCCGATCGCAAATTGTACCTCTGGCGCTGGAACGGTTCTAAAGCAACTTTGTTGGCCAAACTCGATCACAGCAATCCAGTAATTAGCGTTAGCTTCAGTCCCGACGGCAAAACTATTGCTACTGCTACCGCTGCTGAGGACAAGGCAAGCGGGAAGAAAAAGGCTTTTGAAATTACGGGAGAAAAGAGAGTTTACCTGTGGCAATTTAACGGTTCGTCGGCGAAAATTATGAAAACTCTCGACCACGAGGACAGGGTTAAAAATGTGAGTTTTAGTCCCGACGGCAAGACTATTGCTGCTGCTTGCGGTGACAAAAAAGTTTACTTGTGGGAGTTTGATGGAAAGGTGGCGAATTTAACTGAAAAACTCGACCACAGCGATACTGTAGAAAGCGTGAGTTTTAGTCCCGACGGCAAATTTATTGCGGCGGCGAGTGGGGGAAATACTGTTAAGCTGTGGGATTTTGGCGGCAAAAAGGCTATTCTATCTAAGACTTTGGAATCGAGCGATCGCGTGTTGAGCGTTACTTTTAGTTCGGACAGCAAAACTCTGGCTTTTGCTAGCAGGGATAGAAGTGTAATTTTGTGGCCTGTGGAGAATTTGCAACTGAATAATATCATTGCTCGGAGTTGCGAATGGTTGGGAGATTATTTGCAGAATGACCCGAATGTTGCTGAGGGCGATCGACTGCTTTGTCTTGGATTTGGGAAGCAGGCATTAAATAAGGGGAAGCGGTGAAATTGATAGCGGTAAGTTGCGGGCCGCACACCCTACATAATTATATTTTGCTAATTCTCATCAACATAATTTTATGGAAAAATTCTGTATATGTCTCGGCGGTGCGCTACTCGCTGACAAATTAAAGTTTTTGTCGGTGCATCAACTGTGAGTCCAATACGGTAGTCACCAACACGAATTTTATATTTAGGAATGAGAATTAAATAACTTCCACAAGTTTGTGGGATGGGCGTCCCGCCCGTCCTTTTTGGACGGGCGGGACGCCCATCCCACAATAACAATTAAAATTGTAAGTTATTTAATTCGCGATCCCTATCTGGATAACCTTTCATTTTTTCCAGATATCCTAATGCAAAGGGATTGTCTGATTCTAAGAATTGAAAAACTATAGGTTCTATCCTACTTCTAATTTCAGCAGGTAAAGCAGCTAGTTCTTTGAGGAACCGATTTGTATATTCAACTTGCCACATTATTTGGTTTGAGTGAGTTATAATACTTTAGTGCTTGTTCTTTTGATAATCTCTCATCACCTTCAGTTTCTTCTATAAGTTTAGCCAGACCATAGTTTTCCAAAATCTCCTCGATTTTCTCAAATTGTTCAAGGGGGATTTGAACAGCAATCGGCTGCTGATTTTCGTCGATTACATAACTTTTATGTATTTCTAGCATTTTGTAGTGTTTATATCTGAGTATATAAATTATTATAATAGATACATTTTTTTTGTCAAGAGGCGATCGCGTCTGCCTGTCGAGTTGCTCAAGCGATCGGTTAAACAAATCTATCTACTGGCTAATTGTGTTGGCAGTAAAATTGCGCTAAAATTAGACTTACAAGCTTAACCTTTTTGGCAATTCCCCACCGAATTAACCAGCAATCAAAACCCGAGGTAAACCGCATGGATGTCAACTCCCAAAATGTCCAACCAGTCCCGCCATTCAACGAGACAAACGAGGAAACACCAGAGATAGGTGGCGGTTTACCCGTAATTGAATATTGGGCAGAACATACATTGTCCCCGGAAGGGCCGAAACTTTGGAAAACTTTGCTGCACAAAAGTGCGTGTTTGTCCTGTTCTTGGGGCACTGGCGGGCAGAAAGGAGGCTTTACGAATGAAGATGGCGAAAAACTTCAGCGCTGCATGAAAAGCGTCGAAGCAATCTCCGCTGAAATTAAGCCGGCTATCTCAACTCAATTTTTTGAACAGCAGAGTATTGCACAACTTCAGCAATTAACTTCAATGGAAGCCGATAGGCTGGGAAGGCTGAGTTTTCCGATGATTTTGCGGGCGGGTTCATCTCATTACGATCGCATTTCTTGGCAAGAAGTTTATCAAATTGCCGAAGCTGCCTTTCGCAAAACCCCCGAACGAGTGGCATCTTACAGTTCCGGTCGCTCTTCCAACGAAGCGGCTTTTCTGCTGCAATTGATGATGCGGGCGATGGGTTCCAATAACTTAGCAGATTGTTCCGATCTCTGCCACGCTCCCTCGACAATCGGGTTAAGCGAAATGTTTGCCACCCGCACCTCGGTAGTGAGTCTAGAAAACTTGAAGGAAGCAGATTGCGTCGTGCTCGCGGGCAGCAATTCTTCCTACAACCATCCCCGCTTGATGAACGAATTGATTAAAATTCGCGACAAAGGCGGTAAAATAATTGTAATCAATCCGGTGATGGAAATCGGCTTAGTCAAGTTTGGTTCTCCCGCATTTCCCGTCAAGTCGCTCATCCCCGGTTCCGATATTTCGTCGCTATACTTGCAACCAATTCCGGGCAGCGATACGGCGCTATTTGTGGGAATTCAAAAATCGCTAATCGAACAAGGTTTGCTGAACGAAAGCTATTTGCAAGCTCATACAGAAAGCTGGGAAGCAGTAGTACAGCACGCCCGCGAAACCGATTGGGAAACTATTACTAAAACCTGCGGAGTTTCCCAAGCCGAAATTGAGGCAGCAGCCCGAATTATTGGCGCGTCCCAGCGAGTAGTTTTTGGTTGGGCGATGGGAATTACCCAACAGGATAACGGTGTAGATAACGTTTTCAGCATTGCCAATACTGCCTTAATGACAGGAAATGTCGGCAAAGAAGGGGCGGGATTAATGCCCGTGAGAGGACACTCAAACGTCCAAGGATTCGGCTCTATGGGCGTCACTGTGAAGCTGAAAAAAGAAATTCAACAAGCTTTAGAAAAGTTATTGAATCGTCCCCTCAGTCCTGTTAAAGGCTACGACACTCGATCGCTCATTGAAGCAGCAGAGGCAGGCAAAGTCGATACGCTGATATGTCTGGGCGGCAACTTGTATGGGGCAAATCCAGATTCAAATCAGGCCAAACAGGCTTTAAGCAATGTTGAAACCGTTATCTACCTCGCAACCAAACCGAATTTAGGGCATTTTCACGGATTGGCAAAGCACAATACAATTGTGATTCCGGTGCTGAATCGCTTTGAAAACCCTCACAAAACAACCGTGGAATCTGGGAATAACTTTGTGCGTTTAAATGATGAGGGCGAAACTCATCTCCAGAATTCGGATTTGATTCCTGAAGTTTATTTTTTGACGGAATTAGCCAGCCGGATTCACGGCGATTTTCCTGTTGATTGGCGCCAACTTCAAGACACAAAATACGTTCGCCAATTGATTGCTAAAACTATTCCGGGCTATGAAAAAATAGCTACAATTGATGAAACACAAGAGGAATTTACCATCAGCGGTCGCATTTTTACAGAACCTAAATTCCCTACCGAGTCGGGGAAAGCGCAGATGTTTGTCACGCCTTTACCTAAGCTGAAATTACCGGAAGCGAAAGAGTTTGGAGTATCGGAATCAAGACAGGGTATTGTTGTGGCCTTGATGACGGGACGCAGCTATTCTCAGCATAATACTGTGGTTTACAAAATTGATGACAAGTACCGGGGAATGCCGCACCGCAACTGCATTTTGATGAATCGTGCGGATGCAGAAAGTGTGGGTTTTCAAGAACATCAGCGGGTTACGGTGCAGGGAAATGTGGGGAAAATGGAAAATGTCGAGGTGATTTACGGGGCGGTTCGTGAGGGTGCTGCTTTGATGTTTTATCCTGAAGTTAATGTGATTTTTCACCCGGAGATTGAAAAGCGATCGGGCACGCCTGCTTACAAGCGCGTACCTGCTTTTGTTTATGCACAAGCGTAATCAGAGTGGAAACGGCATTACCGTGTCCTCCGTTTCTATCACTTTAAACAACTAAAAAATCAGATTCCCCGATCGAACTTACCGCTATTCCCGGTAATAGCGCCAAGACTTGTCCGGTGCTGCCGATCCGAATTTCAGTATCGTTGCCTGAAGGTACGATCGACAGTTGCTCGAATGTCAAACCATCAACTAACACTAACCAATCCACACCAGGAGCAAAATCAACAATCGTATCCGTACCCCCATCCGGCTGCAACACAATGTCATCGAAACCGACACCGGTGATAATAGTATCGTTTGCCCGACCGCCCTGCAGCCAATCCCCCCCGCCCCCGCCAGTTAACAGATCCATGCCTTTGTCGCCGTAAATATAGTCACCGCCTTCGCCACCGTCCAAAGTATCGCTTTGCCGCCCCCCACTAATCGTGTCGATCCCCGCACTGCCTAGAATACTGTTAGCTAATTCATTTCCAAGTACCTGGTCATTTCCGGCCGAACCTACCAGATTTTCGATATCCGCGCCAAAAGCAATGTACGTGCCAAAAGTTTCAGTTGTATAAACCCGATCGAGATCGGCACCTGGTGGCAACTGCGAAGGTTCTAAATAGTAGCCCAGATATCCCAGAGCGCTCTTTGTCGTCAGCGGCTTACCCTGATTCATGTCCAAAGAATAAACGTTGTTGGCAGGCAGTGCCGAAAAGTCCAAAGTATCACTGCCACCGCCGTCCCAGATAGTTTGAACCGTATTGAAATTAGTGCTGTCGAATTTGTAAACATTATTGTCACCGTTAAAGTCGCTGCGTGCGCCGTAAAGATACTGCAAAGCCCGGATGTCATAAGCCATCAAACTCCGGGGATTTTCGGCGTTGGGATCGTTAAATCTTCTATATGCGGCGTTGTAGGACATGATCGTATTTCTCGTATTGTCCTTGTCAAACGGAAGATACGGAAGGTCTGCGGAGTTTCCTGTTAAGCCGCTGCTGGAGCCGTTGTAGTTGCCGGGGTGCTTCAAACCCATCGCGTGAGCGATTTCGTGAATTAAAGTAAAGTGGCCGTAACTGCCGGGGCCTGCGGAAAAAGCTGTTTCCGGATCGTTTTCATTGAGCTTTTGGAGGTGGATGGCGACCGCGCCCAACTGACCCGGATAACCACTGTAGGCATAGCCGTCAGCACCCGGCCCGTCAGAAAACATAATTCTGATGTTGCTTTGGGCCGAGTCTGGAACTTCTACAAAGTTGAGCGGCAAGACTGTGGCATAATTGTCCCGCAAGATTTGGCGGACATTCTGTTTGATGCGATCGTTAACTTCCTCAATATTGGTTTCGTTTCTAGATGCAAAATAACTGGCCGCGCTGTCAGCAGTCACAAAACTGTAGGTGATGGTGCCGCCGGGAGCGACGTTCCATTTGGCTGGCTGTCCGGGGTTTGCTCTACTTCTTGTCAGCAGAGCATCGATCTCGTTAGAGTTGCTGAAGGCGGAAGCTTGAGCGGCCGATCGTTCGGCGCCCGAATCTGAGGTTTGAGCGCGACTGCTACAGATCGGGCAGCTATGTTGTGAAGCACCTTGCAACAAATCTGAATTGTTATTACTTAAATCACTCAGAGTGTAAACAGACATGAGGTTCCTTCCAATTGGAGGCAAGAGGATGTTGATTAATATTATTAAATAAGCAGCTCTTAAAGTCAACTCATAAAATTCATAACCTTGACTTCATAAAAATCATATTTATCAATAAATGTTACCAACAAACGATCGGTTGTCACGAATGATTTGAGCTTGGTGTTCTTAACTCTTAATTTGCAAAGCTCTACCCCGCCAAGTCCATCCCCAACCAGTTTCGGTTTTAATCGCAGAGGCGATCGCAATCGCCGCCACTAACGCACCTCCGAAACCTCCCAACCACCAGTATTTTGTAGGACATTCAGAAATCTCGGCACTCAAGCGGCGCAAAGTGTAATGCTGCCCAATTACGATTACGGATAAACAGATAGTTAACCAGGTAATTGGCAATTGGTAATTGGTAATTGGTAATTGGTAATTGCTGATTGTCAGAATTTCTGCGAAGTCCCCGTTTGCCAGCAAAATAGCTAATGCCAACCACGGCATAGGATAAAGAAATAACATAATTGCGGCCATGTAAACCATCATGCCCCAACTGCGGTTAGCGCCGAGATACAAATTCTTTGTCCAGCCTTCCCACAATGCGTTCCAAGACCGATACATCCGCACGGATGCCAAATTTGACCCGGAATAAAGTCCGAGCTTTAAACCCGCACGTTTGATGCGTCTAGCTAATTCCACATCTTCCACAATTTCGCTTGCAACGGCCTGGTGACCTCCAATTTTTTCGTAGCCCGATCGCCTAAATAACATGAACGGGCCGGCGGCAAAAGCACTGTCTGTTTTCGAGGGATCGTTGACGGCGGTGAAGTCGAAGCAAACTGCTAAGTTATTGAACATTATCGGCTGCACTAACCACTCGGCAAAACACTCACAAACCAGCGCTGGCATACAGGTGAACAAGTCTATTTTGTCGGTTTCTGCTGTGGCGATAGCGTTTTGGATCGCCCCTGGTTTGAGTCGCACGTCGGCATCGATAAATAATAAGAAGTCTCCGGTTGCTACCTCAACAGCTTGGGCGCAGGCCCAGTTTTTTCCCGCCCAATATTGGTTGGTTGGTCGCGGCTGACCTGCTAATATTTTAAGCCGGGGGTCGTTGAGATGCTGTTGCAGGGTTTGCCCGATCGCCTTGGTGCCGTCTGTCGATCGATCGTCTACAATTAAAACCTCTAAGTTGTCCACAGACAGCGGTGTACTCTCCAAAATGGCGATCGCGCAATCCCGAATATTCTCTGCCTCGTTGTATGCTGGTACGATTACCGAAACTTTAGGGAACTGCGCGGCGGGTTCCGGTGAGGGCCTGGCGGAACTTCTGTCGGTTCGAGGCGCATTTTTGACCGATCGGCGCAAATTCTTACTGTAAGCTGTACTTACAATCAGAGAAAAAATTAGCAGGGTTAACAATATCAAAGCGAACTGACCTCAAAATTTCGGTACAGGATTTGTCTCCCTAAATATTAAAAAATATTAAAACAAAAAGCTAGTCGATCGCCCGAAAAGTTATTTTGACCGAAAGCATCCAGGATACCCGCCACGTGATTCATCTCGCGCAAGTCAATGCTTCAATGCTTCAATCTAAAATCTAAAATCTCAAATCGATTGACCGAAAGCATCCAGGATACCCGCCACGTGATTCATCTCGCGCAAGTCAATGCTTCAATCTAAAATCTAAAATCTAAAATCTAAAATCGATTGACCACCTCTTTTGCTATAATTTGTGAGCATCTTTCGGCTCGCCCGCACCGAGGGGCAAGACCCCTCACCCAGACAGCGACCGAAAAGCCGAGGATAGATATCAGTTTTCAGAGGATATTGCAATGGGCGAATTTTTTACAGTCGATGTGTTTGCGAACACGATAGCGGTACTCGGCGCTTTGGGTTTTTTCTTTTTGGGATATCAAGCTTTGCAGATGTTGAAAAAATAAAGTATGTCCGAACTGAGATGTTACACCATTGTCAAGAACGGGCAAGATGCCCGTTCCACAAAGAATGATTTTTCTTGTGGAACAGGCATCTTGCCTGTTCCTAAACAAGTAATTGAGAATGGTGCAATATCTCAGTTAGAACTGAGATGTTGCACCATTGTCAAGAACGGGCAAGATGCCCGTTCCACAAAGAGTGAGTTTTCTTGTGGAACAGGCATCTTGCCTGTTCCTAAACAAGTAATTGAGAATGGTGCAATATCTCAGTCAAAAGTCAGAAGTCAGAAGTCAGAAGGAAAGAGGTCTGAAGGAAAGAAGTCAGAGGGAAGAAGTCCGATGGAAGTCGGAAGAAGGAAAGAAAGAAGAAGGAAAGAAACAACTATTCCGAATACCCAATGCCCAGTTTTGCCCATGCCCAATGCCCTGTTTTCCCAATGCCCAGGAACACCTAATTTACCTGAAAAAGGCTATACAACTGACTCAACAGTGCAACTGTTTCTTGCGAAAATCAACCAAAAAAAGGCTGCGTTATTATCATGGTGAGCCAACTTTTAGATGGACGCTATCAAATCATTGAAGTCATAGAAACAGGAGAATTTGGACAAACCTATCTGGCCAAAGATATTCGCCGTCCCGGAGAACCGCAGTGCTTTGTCAAGCACCTGCGTCCCGGTACCACCGAACCGAAATTAATTAATACTACGCGCCGTCTTTTTCAAAAAGAAGCCGAAGTTCTAGAAAAGCTCGGTCAACACGACCAAATTCCTCAGCTATTCGCTTATTTTGAAGAAAATGAAGAATTTTTCTTAGTTGAATCCTTTGTTGCCGGTCACTCGCTATCAACCGAGATTGTACCGGGAAAGCCTCTAACTGAAGAAAAAATGATTCCTTTGCTGAAGGAACTGTTAGAAATTTTAGTGTTTGTACACGGACAGGGAGTAATTCACCGAGATATTAAACCGGCCAATTTAATCCGCCGCTATTCCGACAACAAGTTAGTTTTGATTGACTTTGGCTCGGTGAAAGAAATTCACATCGCTCAAAGACAAGCGCCGGTAACGGTGCGGATTGGCACTCTGGAATATATGCCGATCGAACAATTTCAATACAACCCGCAACTCAACAGCGATATCTACGCTTTGGGAATGATTGGCATCCAAGCAATGACGGGTTTGCCGGCTTACGATTTGCCGAAACTGCGGGATTTGAAAAATTCTAATAAAGGCGAAATTGTTTGGCGACATTTAGCCACGTGTTCCCAAGCGCTGGCCGATGTTTTGGATAATATGGTGCGCTACGATTTTCGGGAGAGGTACCAGTCGGCGGCGGAAGCTTTAGCCGATTTGAGGAAAATTGGCGATCGCTCGCGGGCGCGGATTCCCAAGCTAACAATATATCGCGAAGAAGTCGATCGGCGCAGCAGCAGCCGGGGTGATATTACAGTCGTCGGTCGGAGAATATTAGATGAACTGCGCGTCAGTTTGGAATTGCTGCCAGAAGAAGCAGAGGCGATCGAAGATGAGGTATTGAACCCTTACCGGAAATACAGGGAAAAAGGCGAACGCTACGAACAATCACTGCAAGAAGCAATGCAGCAAGAATATCCTTTTTCTCTGGAAACTCGCGAGGAGTTAAAACGCTTGCAGCAAGTTTTAGGGCTTACTGACGAAGATGCCGCGACAATCGAAGAATTAGTCATTCCTAAATCTTTATTTGCTAAATTGTACAAGGCGATTACCACAGTTTTGGAGGGACACCGCAACCCCAATGGGCCACCACCGAGTAGCGCCCCTCACCTCGAATTGCAGGCAAGTCCGGCGGTATCCCCGCAGGTAAATCTGAACGGAAAAACCGATTTATCGAGTTCCAGCCCAGCAGCGATTGTCCCCAAAGAAACTCGCAAATTCAATCCTTATCTTGCCGGGGCAACAATTGCGGCTATCTTAGCTGCGATCGGCGGAGTTTACGGATATCTCAAGTGGCAAGAATGGCAGCAGCGAGTCCAGAAAGAATCCCAACAGATCACTCAAATTGAAGCTCTTTATACAGCCAGCAATTATGAAGGCTGCATCAGTCAAATACCAACAATTGCCGACACTTCCAGCAGCTATTCGTCCGCTCAGGAGTTACAAGAACAGTGCCAAGCAGGTCTGCTGTGGAAGAACGCCAAAGTCAAAAATTTCGCTCAGCATTCAGATGCAGTTGGGTCTGTTGCTTTCAGTCCAGACGGCTTAATGTTAGCCAGCGGTTCTAAAGACAAAACCATCCAAATTTGGGATTTAGCTACAGGCAAGTCGATCCGCACTTTTCCAGGAGATTCATCCACCGTTTGGTCGGTTGCTTTTGACTCAAACGGTACAAGACTGGCGACTGGAACCGGTTTTTGGCGAGTCATGCTGTGGGATTTGAAAACAGGGCAAGTGATTCGCAGTCTCGACCACACTGCTTCTGTTTGGTCTGTCGCCCTCAGTCCCGACGGACAGCTTGTGGCTAGTGCCAGCGGAGACAAAACCACGAAGATTTCGGATGCAACAACTGGCCGTTTGATTTACAATTTGCCCGACCATACAGATTTTGTTTATTCTGTTGCTTTCACTCCAGATGGAAAAAGTTTGATTAGCGCTTCTAAGGATAACAAAATTACAGTTGTTGATGTAGCAACGGGGAGGTTGCTCAAAACTCTTGAGGGACACGGCGACGCGGTGAGGTCGGTGGCGGTTAGCCCGGACGGCCAGACAATTGTTAGCGGTTCCTACGATGAAAGTATTAAAATCTGGAATCTCGAAACAGGAGATTTAATTCGCTCGATTAAGGGACATTCTGACGATATTGTCTCGGTTGCTATCAGCCCGGACGGGAAGTTTATTGCCAGCGGGAGCAAGGATAAAACTATTAAAATTTGGGATTTTGCTACGGGAGAATTGCTGAATACTTTGACGGGACATTCCGATGAGGTTTATGTGGTGACTTTTAGTCCCGATGGCAAAACTATTGCTAGCGGTTCTAAAGACAATACTATTAAGTTGTGGTTGAGGTAATATTATTTTAGATTTTAGATTTTAGATTTTAGATTTTAGATTTTAGATGGGAATGACTTACTGCATAATGGTTGGGAAATTCTCTACAGTTGCATCCTTTTGAGGAACTGGTGTAATATCAATTCCGGTCGATTACCCCTAATATCATGTCCGATCGATTGACCGCGATTAAAGGCCGGGGCGGGTTTACAGATTTTCCCGTTTCTATTCAATATCTTGGTGAACCCGCCCCTACAGGAATCATGGTTAATTGACCGGACATGATATAATACAGTAGGGGCGGGTTCACGAAAAATATCTGCCAATAATTGACAATCTCAAAAACCCGCCCTTTTAATCGCTCGATCGTAAATGATATAATTAGTCATTGGTCATTTAATTGCTGTAATTCAGCTCGCTTTGTAAGGTTTTGGGAAAGTGCCAAAAAGGCGTTTCTAATTCCTCCTCAGTTGGATAATTGTCAGTTGAGTCCTCTCGGATTTGAAAAAAGTGGTAGAGGTTGGCGACAGTTAAATCGGATATTTCTTGCCAATTCGAGGCAGCTAAACCTTGATAGCCAGTAGCGATCGCCTGCTGGCTGACATAAACTTCGTATCTCCGGCGGATTTCCGGCGACACAGCGAAGGTTAGCTGGTCGCGCAAGGAGAGAAAGTGAGACTTTTGCTTTAAACTTTCATAAAGTGAAGGTTCCGCAGCTAATACCGCGAATGTAGTGTACACGCTGCTTTTTAAACTATCGCCGGTGAGTTTATCTAAACTAGCTAACTGGTGCTGCTCTTTTGGAGACAAAGTTTGCATCCAATCAACCTCATTTTGCCAAAATTCTATTACACTTAAATCATGACCGAGAATCCTAGTAACTTCGGGAAATAAAAAATCTAGTTCGGGTTCGGATTCACATCCTTTAACAACAGTTAGAATATCTTGACAAATTTTTGATTGGAGTTCCTGCAGGCGATCGCTCACCATATCGTAGGCCCGCTGCAAGTGAAACGTGACCCCGATCGCCTGCTCGATCGCCCAAACACATTCCATTTGCCTGAGCTTTCCGGCAGAACACAGCCCCTCCAACAAACTGGGATTGTCATAAATTTTTAAAGCCTCAAACAGCATATCCCGCCCGCCATTAATTTCGGAATTCCGTAGTTTAATATCGGGCACTGTTAGGGCTGACTGACAGCGTTTGACAGCCTTAGAAAAAATATCGTAACCGTTAACCAATTTCTGGCGGTGCATTTCAAAACTAGAGTCATGAGCCACCTTAAAAATCTGCTGGATCACCTCTACTCCCCTATCTTTGAGGATGTGTCTGAGATCGATAAATCCGTCTTTAATTTTTAGCTTCTGGTGCTTGGCCTCTTCTCGGATTTTTAATACTTGGTTGAGGTTTACTGCTGACAAAACTGTGCTCGATACAGCGCCAATACCAATGACAGCAGCAGTGGCTTGCATCACTGCCAAATTAATTTTCAGACAGTTAAGCATTCTGTATATTTTTTGAAACCCCTGATGAGTTTGAGCAACCTGCAACGGCGCCACTGTCACGTACACGGGAGCTACCAGGGGCTGTATGGGGCCACCTCCGGCTAACTGTGCGAGCAATCCTAGAACTCCGCGCGAGTATGTAGTTCCAGTTGTTGATTGATAAAAGATTTTTGCAAGCTCCACAAACTCCCCTGTCACCGGATCTCTAGCTGCGGGGAGCAATTTTCCTGTTTTGGTAGTAGGCTGTACCAGTTTGCCAGTATTGAGTAGAGCCTGAGTTGCAGGGGTGAATATATAATCCATGTTGTGACACCAGTTTAAAAAAAATGCAACTGTAGGCAAGCTCCAAACCACGATAGTCACCAGTCATTCCCAATTCTTCAATTCTTTAATCTAAAATCTAAAATGGTATGACTTAGCTCGTATTCAAAAAGGCAGATGTTCTGTATTGTATGCTATTTAGGGAAACGAGGCATCAAAGGAAATGAATGAGTATCTCAAGGTATTCCAGGCTCTTACCCAGTTTAGCGATCGATTGCTGGCCGACGAACATCAATCCCTAGAGATCAAACAGTCAGCTACCCAACTCAGCTTAGATGTGGAACCTTGTATTCAGGAAATCAAGCAATCAGCCCTCAGACTCAAGGGGTTACTTCAGGTATGTTTCAAAGATGTATCTCATGCTGAGGATGTCTGGAATAGCAAGCCGAGAATTGCTGGAGCATCTCCTGTTGATGTCTGGGAGCAAATTGGCGAACTAAGCGGATGCGATGTGAGAATTCGCAGTTTAGGAAAACAGGGCAAATATGATGCTGTTTTTAAAGTTCGCAAATCGTGGAGCGACAAGGCTACAAAGTTAAAAAATCAGTGGTTTTTGTGGGATAAAAACCATCAAATCTTTCAAAGAGATAGTATTGGTTTTTTTGAAAAAGATAATTTGCACAAAGAGTTACGGAATGAAGTTGATTACCAGGCAGAGCGAGTGATTTTAATTATGGAGAATGAACTCCATTTGATTTTTAAAGAATTACAATCTATTGATATAGAAAAAATTGAATTTTATATTGAATGCTTCGATCTCAACAGTCAATCGAGATTTAGAGAGCGACTGCAATCAATAGGCGGCGAGATTGTGTCGAAGTTTACGGAACCTCTGAAATATTTGCCTGGATCTTCTGTGAAGACTTTTAAAGAAACGCTGAAACAACCTGTAGAAGCTCTGGTTCATAAAAGCAAGATGGGAATCAGTTTGGTCGATTTTGAAGATTCCTGTAAAGTGATTGGGTCAATCATGGATAGTTTGATTTTAGCAATTTTTGAGGAGCGCATGAAACTGGCAACTCACACAGTTGAAAAAGCGATAAAGTTCTACAATAATTTTTTAGAGAAGCAGGCGCGGTATCAGCAAGAGACGCCCCAACAGCGAGCGGCGGAAAAAGATTGGATCGAATACCAGCGGCAGCAACTCAGGGAAGTTCAGCAGTATATTGATGCAGTCATTAGTCATTAGTCATTGGTCATTAGTCATTAGTCATTAGTCATTAGTCATTAGTCATTAGTCATTAGTCATTAGTCATTGGTCATTAGTCATTAGTCATTAGTCATTAGTCATTAGTCATTAGTCATTAGTTATTGGTCACTGGTTATTGGTTATTGGTTAGTAGTTATTGGTTAGTGGTTATTAGAACGTACAACTAACAATTAACAAATAACCACTGACCACTAAAAACAGTCAACAGTCAACAGTCAACAGTCAACAGTCAACAGTCAACAGTCAACAGATTATTGATATTGACCGCTGATTTCGTAAACGATCGCGCCCAAAGACGCTAAGCTAGCTAAAATTAGCATTCCGGCTGGCATGAATTTTTTAGTTTTAACAAGGCGCACAATAAAGACTATTACTAAAACAGCCGAGATGGCTGCTGCTAATGTTAAACCCCAACTTTGTCCCATAAGCTGTGCGGTGCCGGCAAAAATTAGCAGCGAACCGCTAATCAAGCCCGAAATGAGCGAGGCTTGGCTTTTTGCCTTGATATAACCCATGATGCCGCCAACCAGTGTTAAAATGCCGTAGCCGATCGCCGCTGCTGTACCTAAATTCATTTTTAATCCTCCCGATTTCACAAGTGCATCTAAATTTATACAGCGCAGCCTGCAATTAATGTCACGAATTGTTAGAAAATTTATTAAACCCAGTCAGGATATCTAACTGTTATACAATTGCCATTATGTCAGCCCTAACTTCTGGTGCGATCGCCCAAATCCGTTACCTCCAGCGCCAAGCAGCATCCCTGCTGCTGTATCAATCGGTTTTCAAAAGCCCTGTCGGTCAAGCCTTTCTCGATTTGCTGCAAGCCCTTCACCACAGCGAAGTCAGCGGTTTGGAATGTCAGGTAGCTTACGGGAACTGGTTCAAACTTCAGGCTGCTAAAAATTTAAGCTGGAAAGATTCTCTGATTTGGGAAATTCTCAAAGACGAAAATCCCTTTTCACGCCGAGCACAGCAAACAGATGTTGCAAGTTTGCCCCCCGCTTTGGTGGAGGCCGCCCGACATGATTTAGAAGTGCTGCAAAATATTTACGAATGCAGCAGCGAACAGTTGAGCAAGTGGGTGCGGGTAGCTGGTCAACTTGACGCAGTGCCTCCGATTTGGCATTCAGAAACTCGAGCAGAACAGGGAGAGTTGCCCCTGCACGGAAAACTGGAAAAATGGTCGATCGCGGCGGAATCTTTGGCCGTTTATTACCGACAGTTTGGCACGGGTTTGTTTGCCGAATATCGCGCTTTTTCGTGGCGGGGAGGGCATTTGGCGACTATTTCGCATCCCGATAGCATAACTTTAAAAGAGTTGGTTTGCTGCGACTGGCAGCGGGATGCTCTGGTAAAAAATACGGAGTTTTTGCTGGCAGGTTATCCCGCTTTGCACGTTTTGCTGTACGGAAGCCGCGGTTCTGGCAAGTCTTCTTTGGTGAAGTCGCTGTTAAATGAATTTGGATCTCGCAATCTGCGCTTGATTGAAGTATCTAAATCGGATTTGCAAGATTTGCCGCTAATTGTCGAGCAGTTGCGGGGAGTTCCTCAAAAGTTTATTATTTTTGTGGATGACCTTTCCTTTGAGGAGGATGACGATGCTTTTAAAGCTCTGAAAGTTGTTTTGGAGGGGAATGTCACTGCTCGCTCTCAAAATGTGGTAGTTTACGCCACATCTAACAGACGGCATTTAATTCGAGAGTTTTTTGACGACAGGCCTCTCCCCCGCGACGGAGACGAAGTTCACGCTTGGGATACTGTGCAGGAAAAACTTTCATTTAGCGATCGATTTGGCTTGACTTTAACTTTTGAACCGGCCGATCAAAACACTTATTTAACAATAGTCCGACATCTGGCAGAACTCGCTGGAATTAAACTCGCTCCCGATGATTTGGAACACCGCGCTAAAGAATGGGCAACTCGCCGTAACGGGCGATCGGGCAGGACTGCGCGGCAGTTTGTTGATTTCCTGAAAGCAGATTTAGCCCTTTTTCACAAGTAGATCGTCGGCGCTGGGAGGGCGGGTTTTAGCCGAGATGTTACCTCCTTCTCAATAAGTTTTTTATGAACAGGCTTTTCGGCCTGTTCCACAATAAAATTCACTCTTTGTGGAACAGGCCGAAAAGCCTGTTCTTGAGAAGGGTGGAAGATGTCAGTTTTACCTGAAATATAGGAAGGCAATTCAGGATCTGAATAAACCCGCCATTGCAGCGCCGAAGGGCGAAATAAAAATTCTTAATTTTTTCATAATTTTCTTGATAATAAATAACTAACAAAATTTGATATAATTATCAAAATCTCCCAAGAAACCTCCAGAGCCAGAACCCATCCTGACTCCCTAAATCCACCACTAAATAATGAGGAAAATATCATGGGTTTATTTGATAAAGTATCGCAGACTCGCCAAGAAACGGAAGTAACGTTAGGGCCTGCCGAATCATTTGCGGCGATCGCGCTAATTGCCGTAGCAGCAGACGGTTACATCAATGACAGCGAAAGTAAAGCGATTAGCATGACGCTATCTCGGATGCAACTGTTCCGCAGCTATCCCGATGACGTGATGAGAAAAATGCTCGATCGCCTGCTGATGATTATGCAACGGCAAGGAGTTGAGGTACTGTTTAATGCCGCTCTGGCAACGCTTCCCGACGAACTTAAAGAAACAGTTTTTGCTGTGACAACTGATATCGCTTTAGCAGATGGCGAGGTTTCAGAAGAAGAAGAACAACTTTTGAACGATCTTTACAGTGCATTGGGGATTTCCGAAGATATTGCCCTCAAGATTATAGACGTGATGTTGATTAAGAACAAAGGTTAAGAAATCAGGGGAAGGAGTGAGGAGGGCGAGTTTGACAATATAAAAAATTAGCGCCTACTTACTTAGCTAATAACTTCTCCAAAAGTGCGGGTTTACCGATATGATGGTTGGTAAAATTGCGATCCGATTGGCGATCGCCCGCTACTACCTCAAATGCCTTTCACTTACACCCGTACTGTTCGCTTTCAAGATACCGATGCTGCTGGAGTCGTTTACTTTGCTAACGTTTTGGCGATGTGCCACGAAGCTTACGAGGCATCTCTAGCAGCATCGGGAATCAATCTCAAAGCATTTTTCAGCAATTCCGAGGTTGCTTTTCCCATAATTCATGCTAGTGTAGATTTTTATCGCCCAATGTTTGCGGGCGATCGGCTGATGATTCAATTGACGCCCAAACAAGTTACTGGCGATGAATTTGAAATTGCCTATCAAGTATTTTCTGAGGAAGTTGCCGGAAGAAGCGCTGCTAAAGCTATGACTAAGCACGTCTGCATTGATGCAGTTAGCCGAACTCGAAAACAGCTATCTGAAGACTTGATGCAGTGGATGAGGAAAATTGAGAGTTGAGATTTCAGATTATACTAATTCTCAAAAGTCATGCAACAGTAGCGCTCCGGGTGCGTCGCCACCTGCCAATCCTAAAAAAGAGTGACAATCTCAAAGCGACGCACCTTACCTCATAGTTCAGGAAACAAACCCAACACTCATGATTGTTGCTTTCTGGAGGCGAGAATTGGCATTAGTTCTATCTTTAAATAGTAGCAGGGAATGACAATCAAATTTCTGTTTTGTTGATAATTATTTCTGAATAGTTGATAGTATGTCAAATCGCAATTATGCCATTGTGGGCACGGGAGCTTTAGGCGGATTCTACGGTGCTAGACTGCAACAAGCAGGTTTAGAAGTCAATTTTTTGCTACGCAGCGATTACGATCATGTCAAAAAACACGGTTTGATTGTCGAGTCTCCCGAAGGCGACTTCACCCTCCCCCACGTCCGCGCCTACCACGACGCGCACAAAATGCCTAAGTGCGACGTAGTAATTGTAGCGCTGAAAACAACTCAAAATCACTTATTGCCCAAAATTTTGCCTCATTTATTAAAGGATAACGGCGCGGTTTTAGTTTTGCAAAACGGATTGAATGCCGAACCGGAAGTAGCTAAAATTGTGGGTGCAGAACGAGTGCTTGGCGGGCTGTGTTTTCTCTGCTCTTATAAAGTTGGGCCCGGTCATATCTGCCACCTAGATTACGGCACTATCACCCTGGGAGAATATGCCCAGGACTACAAAGCAATCGGTATTACTGATAGATTGCACCAAATTGCTAAGGATTTTAAACGTGCTCATATTCCTATTAAGATGAGCGAAGATTTGCTATTGTCAAGGTGGAAAAAGCTGGTTTGGAATATTCCTTATAACGGGCTGTCTGTAGTGTTGGATGCGAGAACTGACGAACTGATGGCTAATCCCGATACTCTGATTTTAGTTAAGGAAATCATGGGGGAAGTGGTAGCGGCAGCCAAAAGTTGCGATCGCATTATTCCCGAGGACTTTATCCCACATATGCTCGACTACACTGAGAAAATGAAGCCTTACCGCACGAGCATGAAAATCGATTATGATGAATCGCGGCCCCTGGAAGTTGAGGCGATTTTTGGTAATCCGATACGGGTGGCGCAGCAAGCAGGTATTAAGTTGCCCCAAATAGAGGTACTTTACCGAATGTTAAAGTTTATGGATTTTCAAAGACAAGAAGCGGAGAGGACGAGAAGGCTGTTAGGTTTGTCGTAATTAGTCAGTTGACAGTTGACAGTTGACAGTTGACAGTTGACAGTTGACAGTTGACAGTTGACAGTTGACAGTTGACAGT
>NZ_JAUBOV010000172.1:1358-3126 GCF_036700405.1 Microcoleus sp. T3_D1 | reverse complement strand
GGAGGTCGTACTCGTACCTCAGCTCAAGACGTTTTCTCCGTCTCTCAACACCTCGAATACTTGAACCGGTAACCAACATCCGGCTGGCGATTGCCTTCTCCGTCCCTCTGCACCAACAATGTCAGGTACGGGAATATTGACCCGTTATCCATCGACTACGCACTTCTGCCTCGCCTTAGGACCTGACTCACCCTCCGCGGACGAGCCTGGCGGAGGAACCCTTAGGGTTTCGGGGTGTAGGATTCTCACCTACATTTGCGCTACTCAAGCCGACATTCTCACTTCCGCACAGTCCACACCTGCTTGTCGCTAGTGCTTCACACCGTTGCGGAACGCTCCCCTACCAATACATGACTTACATCATTTATTCCACAGCTTCGGTAGACTGCTTAGCCCCGTTCATTTTCGGCGCAGGAGCGCTAGACCAGTGAGCTATTACGCACTCTTTTAAGGGTGGCTGCTTCTAGGCAAACCTCCTGGTTGTCACTGCACTCCCACCTCCTTTATCACTTAGCAGTCATTTTGGGACCTTAGCTGGTGGTCTGGGCTGTTTCCCTCTTGACGATGAAGCTTATCCCCCACCGTCTGACTGGCCGAGTACCAGTTTAGTATTCAGAGTTTGCCTCGATTTGGTACCGCTCTCGCAGCCCGCACCGAAACAGTGCTTTACCCCTAAACTTAATCTCGACCGCTGTGCCTCAACACATTTCGGGGAGAACCAGCTAGCTCCGGGTTCGATTGGCATTTCACCCCTAACCACACCTCATCCGCTGATTTTTCAACATCAGTCGGTTCGGACCTCCACTTGGTGTTACCCAAGCTTCATCCTGGACATGGTTAGATCACCCGGGTTCGGGTCTATAAACAGTGACCTGTGCTTTCACACGGGCGCTCTTGTCAAACTCGCTTTCGCTTTGGCTTCAACCCATAGGGTCTTAACCTGCCACTGCCTATAACTCGCCGGCTCATGCTTCAACAGGCACGCGGTCAGACGTTAAATCGTCCTCCCACTGCTTGTAAGCTAACGGTTTCATGTTCTATTTCACTCCCCTTCCGGGGTTCTTTTCACCTTTCCCTCGCGGTACTGGTTCACTATCGGTCACACAGTAGTATTTAGCCTTACGAGATGGTCCTCGCTGATTCACACGGGATTTCACGGGCCCCGTGCTACTCGGGATACAGTCACGCTCTTTTCTACTTTCGACTACAGGACTTTCACCTTCTCTGGTGCAGCTTTCAACTGCTTTGTCTAGCTTCAAGATACGTTAATTGACTGTCCCACGACCCCAGAAGTAAAAACCTCTGGTTTAGGCTGTTTCCCGTTCGCTCACCACTACTTGGGAAATCGCTATTGCTTTCTCTTCCTCCAGCTACTAAGATGTTTCAATTCGCTGGGTTCGCCGCTATCAGTCTATGTATTCAACTGATGCTTACTGGGTTGCCCCATTCGGACATCTCCGGATCAATGCTTGCTTCCAGCTCCCCGGAGCTTATCGTCGGTCGCCACGTCCTTCTTCGCCTCTGTGTGCCTAGGTATCCACCGTTAGCCCTTTGTAACTTGACCACTTGATTCTTTCATGGTGGTCGCTTGTCTGATGCTCCGATTTCTCGGATTACATACACGCTTTGATGACTTAATTTCTATGCAGTTTTCAAGGTTCTGACTAGAGTTTTAGACTCCAGCATTCCGACTTCTTTTTTGAGCTTCTTTTTTGAGCTTTTTTGACAAAGTTAGTCTGGGTGCTGATTTCTATTTCTTTGGTTTTTT
>NZ_JAUBOV010000040.1:0-65646 GCF_036700405.1 Microcoleus sp. T3_D1 | reverse complement strand
AGTGGAGTAGATTTTACCCAAATTCCTGGTTTTGATGCCCTCACAGTACAAACCCTGCTCTCGGAAGTCGGATTAGACGCTACTCGTTTCCCTACCGTTAAACACTTTTGTTCCTGGTTAGGGTTGTGTCCCGGTTCGAGGATTACCGGCGGTAAAGTCAAAAGTTCTCATACCCGTCAAGTAGTTAATCGAGCTGCCAATGCCTTCCGTTTGGCTGCTCAATCTTTATCTCGTTCTCAATCAGCTTTAGGGGCTTTTTATCGTCGGCTGCGCGCTCGATTGGGTGCTGCTGGAGCCAATACCGCTGCTGCTCACAAGCTAGCCCGCATCTTCTATCATCTTTGGAGTACCAAAACCGCTTATGCTGATTCAGGGGCCGACTATTACGAACAGAAATATCGACAACGGATCGTCTCTAAGCTGGAGAAAACTGCGGAGTCTTTTGGGTTTGAGCTAGTTGCTAAAACTCCGCAGTTAGATTGAGTTTCTTAGGAGGACTTTAGCTTTGAGGCAGGGGTTTCAACCCCTGTCGGACTGTCGGACTATCGGTTTAATGTTAAGTTGAAACCAATCAACACTGTTGTGTCCCTACAGGCAATATCTTCTTTATCTTGCCCTAAACTACTGGACAGATAGAGATGATGCAAACCAGCGGCGAATTAGCTTTACAAGTTAAAGTAGGGTGCGCCTTCGGCACCTGACAAATTCAAATTAAATTATGCAAAAATTTATCAAAAGTTGCCCGATCGCACATAGCACCTTGAGCACCCACTTTAGTTGTGCACAAAGCGCCCGCTGCTGCGCCCCACCGCACCGCCTCTGACAAGGACAGACCGGCATCTAATGCAGAGGCCAAACCGCCGTTAAAAGCATCGCCAGCAGCCACAGTGTCGATCGCCTCCACAGCAAAAGCCGGTACAAAAAAGGTTTCATCCGCAGTAACAGCAACAGCCCCGCGATCGCCCAATTTGACAATAACATTCTTGACCCCACGCTCCTGCAAGTGTTTGGCAGCTACAATCGCTGTTTCCGTGTCATTCACCCGAAAACCGACTAACTGGCCCGCTTCCACTTCATTCGGCGTCATAATGTCAATTAGCGGATAAAGTTCCAGTGGCAAATCCGCCCTCGCCGGTGCTGGATCGAGAATAACTCGCACCCCCGCTTGACGAGCAGTTTTCGCAGCTTTTTGGACAACTTCCAGGGGAATTTCTAACTGTAACAGCAAAGATGTAGCTGCTGTTAACAGTTTTTTGAGACGTTCTATATCTGCTTCACCGACATTGTTATTCGCCCCCGGAATCACAATAATATTATTTTGACCTGTCTCGTCTACCGCGATAATTGCCACTCCTGAATGAGTGTTTTGGTCTATTAATACATTGTCTGTACTTAAACCATAAGATTGTAAATTAGTCAATAATTCTTCAGCAAATTTGTCGTTGCCGACGCGACCGATGATGTGGGTGGAAGTGCCGAGACGGGCGGCCGCGACGGCTTGATTTGCTCCTTTGCCGCCGCCTGCCGTGAAAAAATTGCTACCGATGATAGTTTCCCCTGGCTGTGGCAACCGGGGAGTTTTTGCTGCTAGGTCGATGTTGATACTGCCGAATACGATGATACTCATAATTTAAATTGGGAATTGGGCGGAGCGAAGCGGAGGGATGGGGCATGGGGCATTGGGCATTGGGCATTATAGAATTGGGAATTGGTAATGGGTAGCAACTCGCAAATAACCCATAACGAATAGACATCTCCCATAATTATCGTGGAACAGGCAGGATGCCTGTTCAAAATCTGCTTTTTAGGAGAAGTCTAATAACAACAAATAACAAATAACAACAGCCAACAGCTAACAGTCAACTGTCAACTGTCAACCGCCAACAACCAACAGTTAACAACCAACGGCCATCAAACGTGCTAGAACAGTTATGGTCTCCACAGGTCAATTCAATGGCTGCAATTACTCTCGATCGCAATCCCTGTGTCCTGCTAGTTGAAACAGACGAAGTTCTCGCCGGACACTTGAGTCTCGACTTAAAATCCTCCGGCTACGAACCGGTAGTGGCTTCTAATACCGCCACAGGCCAACATTTAGCTCATGAATTGCAGCCAGCTTTGATTGTAATCGATCGCATACTTGGCGCTGAGTCGGGGCTGTCACTGTGTTCTCACCTCAGAAGTATTGGCAATCGGGCGCCGGTGCTGCTATTGGTCGGTCGTGATACAGTTGACGATCGCGTAGCTTGTCTGGAAGCTGGTGCGGATGATTATTTTCTTAAACCTTACCGCACTGAGGAGTTTTTGCAGTTGGTGCGCTTGTATTTGCAGCCGGATAACAGCAGCAACGAACAATTGAGGTTTGGCGATTTAGTTTTGGATTTGGCCTCTAGGCGGGCCTTACGCAATGGACGGGCGATCGACCTGACGATGAAGGAATATGAGCTGCTAAAGTATTTGATGGAACATCCCCGCGAGGTTTTGACTCGCGAACAAATTCTGGAAAATGTTTGGGGTTACGACTTTTTGGGTGAGTCGAATGTGATTGAGGTTTACATCCGCTATCTGCGGCTCAAAATTGAAGATGAGGGCGAAAAGCGCTTGATTCAGACGGTGCGCGGTGTTGGCTATGTGATGCGGGAAGCTTGAAGAAGTCATCAGTCATTAGTCATCAGTCAGTTGTCAGTTGTCAGTTGTCAGTTGTCATCACTCAACGCAGTCAACAGTCAACAGTCAACAATCTAAAATCATTATGAATTATTTAACTAATTTGCTCGGTATTGGAGTAAGTATATTTTTGCTGGGATGTTCGCCGACTTTACCGATCGCGAATGCTGGTGCTACTGGTATTTTGGCCTCGCAGTCTCCGACGGCGATAACATCGGGTCAAGTGCTGCCTGTTTCTGCTAGAGCTCGGATAGGCGATCGCCCAATCGAACTCGAAGTGGCGAAAACACCGGAACAGCAGGCTATGGGTTTAATGTACAGAACTTCTTTGCCGGATGACAGAGGAATGCTGTTTGAGTTTAAACCGGCGCGGCGGGTCAATTTTTGGATGAAAAATTGCAAGATTTCTCTGGATATGATTTTTCTGCGAGATGGGGTGGTTGAGGCGATCGAAGTTTCTGCACCTCCTTGTACTGAAGATCCTTGTCCTACCTACGGGCCCGATACAGTTGTCGATCGAGTTATTGAACTCCGGGGCGGGCGGGCTGCTGAACTCGGTGTCAAAAAGGGCGATCGTATTGAAATCGAGTTTTTCGACTAAAACTTCGGACTGTTTCCGTAAAATCTGCAGACAGACACAATCCCCCGGTTTCCATCGCCCAGAGAGCCCCCTGCCTTCGCAGGGCTGTTTCATTCTCTTGTAGGGGCAGCCCCCCGTGGCTGCCCCCATGTGCCAAACGCCTGTGCAGTCGTCTGTGGCGGGGTAGGCACGGGGGGGTAGGCACGGGGAGTAGGGGTAGCACTACCCCTACAGAGTCAAAATTCATGTTTTTGGTGAGAATGAAACAGCCCTGCCTGCCTTCGGAATACCCAAGAAAATTTAGAAACTTTACAAAAATTGATAAAATCTATTAGAATATTAATGTAACATTCAGTACAAACACCCAAACATTTGCTACGATGTCGATCTCAGTCAGTCAGGACTTGAGCTTGTTTCCCGAAGCTGTAGATGGTTGGTCGCAGGTATCAGACGGGTCAGCGACTCGTTACCAATCCTGAGAGACGATACTCAGCCTCAAGGTGTAGCAAAACGAAAAGAAATTCTCTGGAAGTTCTGGCGATCGAGCTAAATCTACTAAACCTATCTAAAGTAATATGCTACGAGCCAAGTTAATTGGCGGGAATTGGCAAACTTAACTTGTGGTAGCAGTTTCGGGTTAGATCGAAATATCTAACTAATTTTGCCGAAGTAGATTTGCGGATTCTGCATTTCGGCAGATGAAGTTAAACTCTGAACCTGGTTTAGTAGTTTTAGGTAGCAGAATTTATTCTGATTCGCGCTGCAGAGATGCCGAGGTATTCAGTTTAGGTTCGATCGCGATTACCAGTCGATCGGGCAGACATCAGCCAAATTGCAAAACCTTTCACTTTTTGGGAAAGGTTAGCTTGTGCGCTCGCACTCAGCATTACGTTTGGCAGTTCAACCGCTAATAGCGTTTTAAAACCTATCGACGGTAACAAGACAAATTTAAAACTGGCTTATTACTCATCAAAAACATCAGGTTCACATCAGAAAATGGTGTCCTATACTTAGAGGTGAAATCACATGGCACCCGCTACATACACTAGATTAATTCGATTTTTACAAGAAGATTTGGCAATTTCGCCCGCGTCAATTGCTGTCGCAGAACGTGTCGGCGATAACAAACAGCGGCATCGCGATCGAGACCCGAATTCCTTGCCGATGGTTCTGTGGCAATACGGTTTAGTCACTCTCGAACAGTTGGATAAAATCTTTGATTGGTTATCCGAAGCATATTAAAAGGATTTTAGATTTTAGAGAGTATCAAAAATCTAAAATCCTTTAACAACTGAGATTAGGATTCAGCCAAGAATTTGGCAGCAGCGGCAACGCCGGCACCAGGAGTGTAGCCTTCATGACCCAATTCGCTCAGCACAACTTCTAAAGAGGAAATTGCTGCTAGAATATCGCGATCGCACACAAAGCCCAAATGACCGATTCGGAAGATTTTACCTTTCAAATGGTCTTGTCCGTCGGCGAGAGCAATGTCAAATCTCTTTCTCATCAAAGTCCGCACTTTTTGAGCATCTACGGATTCTGGCGGCATAACCGAAGTAATCGCAGGGCTGGCGGCATCGTCAGCAGCAAACAACGGCAAACCTAAAGCTTTTACAGCAGCGCGAGTAGTTGTCATCAACCGTTTGTGCCGCGCGAAAACATTTTCCAACCCTTCTGTTTTCATCATCTGCAGCGATGCTTGCAGGGCAAAAAACATATTGACAGGGGGAGTAAAAGGAGTGGTATTTTTGGCAGCGTCTTTGCTATATTTGCCCAAATCCAAATAATAGCGGGGCAGTTTTGCAGTTTTGTAAGCTTCCCAAGCTTTGGGACTGACGGCCACAAAACCCAAACCTGGAGGAATCATGTAAGCTTTCTGAGAACCCGAAGCAATGACATCGATTCCCCAAGCGTCCATCGGAATATTGACAGCGCCTAAGCTAGTGACAGCATCAACCATAATTAAAGCTTCACCGTGGGCTTTAACGTGGCGGTTGATGGTTTCGAGGTCGTTGAGGACGCCGGTAGAGGTTTCCGAGTGCGTGATGATGACAGCTTTGATTTGCTTCTCTGTATCTGCTTCGAGTTTTTCGCGGAAGTTTTCGGGGTCTAAGGGTTGGCCCCACTCGGCTTTAATAATTTCGGCGTTTAAACCGTAAGCTTCGGCGACTTCAGCCCAGCGTTCGCCAAATTTGCCGTTGGTGCCGACTAAAACTCGATCGCCCGCACTCAAGAAATTAATTATCCCAGCTTCCATCGCGCCGGTACCAGAAACCGTTAAACTCAGCACGTCACTTTTAGTTTGGTGCAGCCATTTGAGGTTTTCGGTACATTCTGCAAAAATCGCGTCAAATTCCTTGCTGCGGTGGCCCATCGGGTGTTTTGCCATCGCTAACAATGCCGCTTCAGGCACCGGCGTCGGGCCGGGAATCATCAGCATTAATTTGTTGTCCATGATATTGTCCTAAGTTTTTCGGTGGGAGTTATATAGAATAAATCAAATACGATCCGTCACGTCGCTACTCTAACTTTTTTAACTTTTAACTCCCTTGTGGTTAATTTCATTTAGAGACCAGCGGTGTTCTACCGCTAAGTTCGATCGCTCGCAGCTTTGTTCTAATTGCTTTTGAATGGCAAGGGCTTTACGCAGTGTAATAATAAGTTGGTGCACTTGTTGCTGCTGCGGCGATTGTGGACTGACAGCAAACATCGTTTTGCGCTCTAACAATTGAAGTAGCAATTCATAATGAATGTACGAAGGAAGGGGGATTGGCTCCATGAAAGCTAATATACCTCAGCGAACCGATACCCCATTGCAATTGCATGAGGCATCACGGTGAACATTAGATGCCCGATTTTTTATTTGTTTTCTAACCGTACAATAACCCCTGCTTTGCCGATCGAATATTCGGGGCTGGGTGCGTTGGACACGCTAAATCTTGCGATCGACAGGCTTACAGAATAGATTTAATTGCTTTCTGGCAAAATATTTCTATGCAATATAGCTTTCAGTGCTATTTCTTTTTTACAGTAGCGCTTGAGTCGATGCAGGCTAGAAATTCTCATTATTTACCTACTTAATCACTTTTTATCAGAATTAAGGGTGCTTTGTCAAGCGGTCTCGCCTTTCACAGGCTGGGAGGGCGATCGGCCAGCGAGGCTAAAGCGGCGCCCGGATCGGGCTGTTTGACCAGAGATTCGCCGATGAGGACGGCTTCTGCTCCGGCGCTGGCAACTTTAGCTAGGTCGTCGGGAGTGTGGATTCCTGACTCGCTGACGATGAGGATGCCTTTTGCTTGAATTTCGGTTTGGCGATCGGCTAATAGTTGACCGGTTGTTTCTAGGCTGACGGAAAAGTCTGCTAGGTTGCGGTTGTTGATGCCGATTAGGTTGACGCCTTCTAGGGTTAATACTCGATCGAGTTCTTCGAGAGTGTGAACTTCTATTAAAGCTGTCATGCCCAATGTCTTGACAATTTTCACAAAGTATTGTAAGTCTTTGTCAGATAGAATAGCTGCGATTAAAAGTACAGCATCGGCACCGTGAATGCGGGCGAGATAAATTTGGTAGGGATAGATAATAAACTCTTTGCAAAGTAAGGGTAAATCGACGGCGGCACGGATTTTAGCGAGGTTGTCAAAGCTGCCTTGAAAGAACTTTTCATCGGTGAGTACGGAGATGCAACTGGCGCCGTTTTGTTGGTAAGCTAGGGCGATCGCCACCGGGTCGAAATCTTCGCGAATTACGCCTTTGCTGGGGGAAGCTTTTTTAACTTCGGCGATGATAGCGGGTGTGGTTTTGCCGTTTTTAAGGGCGGCAAGAAAGTCGCGGATGGGCGGTGCAAACGGGAGTTTTTTGTGAAGATCGGCTAACGGGGTGCGATCGCGCTTTTGGGCTACTTCAGCTTCTTTTTCCCAGACGATTTCTTCGAGGATGTGCTGAGGTTCGGCGTCGGGTACGGCGATTTGGTAGCTGAGGTAGAGTACGGAGACGGATGTACTGGGGGGACGGCGACGGATTTGAAGCATGATAGGGGGATAAAGGGCGATCGTAACAAGTTTCAACGGAGATATTGCATCATTCTTCATAGTGGAACAGGCATCTTGCCTGTTCTTGAAGGGCGGGCAGGATGCCCAACCCCTACTCCCCACAAAAGAACTTTCTCTTTGTGGAACAGGCATCTTGCCTGTTCTTGAAGGGCGGGCAGGATGCCCAACCCCTACTCCCCACAAAAGAACTTTCTCTTTGTGGAACAGGCATCTTGCCTGTTCTTGAGAATGCTGCAAAATTTCACTCTCAACTTATTCTATAATAGAAGTCTCTATCTGGCAATTTCTCAACCGATTTTTAAGAGCGTATTTACCATAGAATTAGGGCAAGTGTTATTAAAAAATCAAATTGTTAAACTGATTGTTTTTGCTGAAAAAAGTGAGGCAATACTTCAATGGATACCCGATTGAGATACCAAGAAATTATCAAAAGCATACTTCAGGAACACGCTAAATACCGCAATACTATACCTGACGGCTATCATTCTCAACTGTTATTTGATGATGAACGAGGAGGATATTTAGTTTTGGATATAGGTTGGAATGATGACAATTACCTTCACGCCACACCAATCCACATCAATTTAATCGGCGATAAAATCTGGATTCAATATGATGATACTGAAGAAGGAGTGGCGACTGATTTATTGGCTGCAGGTGTTCCTAAAGAAGATATTGTACTCGGTTTTAGGCATCCTCAAGTGCGACAATATACTGAATTTGGAACTGGTTTGAGCGACAAAGATGAAGAAAATTTTGCTGAATCTGCTGTGCGATCTGCCTAAGTAGAGTACGGAGACGGATGTGCTGGGGGGACGACGGCGGATTTGAAGCATGATAAGGGGATAAAGGGCGATCGTAACAAGTTTCTATTATATAAGGTCGATCGCCCTTTTCCATTTATGATAAAATGCGATTAACTAAGTATTCGGAGATTAACCGATGCAACTAGAAGAATATTTTGAATTTCTCGACCCCGATGACATCCGCATCAAAGGACATCGGATCGGCATTGACGATGTAATTAAATATTACTTGGATGGATATTCGCCCGACCAAATTCTGGAAGAATTACCAAGTTTGAATTTAGAGAAAATTTACGCAACGCTAACTTATTATCTGCAAAATCGGAGGCAGATGGATGCTTATATGTTGCGGCTGGCGAAGTGGCGGGAAGAACGCTATCAGGAATGGTTGGCTAAGGAACCTTCTGATGTAGTAAAGCGTGTAAGAGCAATCAAAGCACAGCGAGAACAGGAGTTACTTCTACTCAAGTGAAAATTCGTTTTTTACTCGATGAAAATTTGCCGCCTAAGCTTAAAAGTGCTGTCTTAAAACTCCAGCCGGAGATAGATATTTTGCGGGTGGGCGACGCAAATGCACCGCCATTAGGAACCCTCGATCCAGAAATGATCAGCTATTTGGAATCATCGCAAAGGCTATTGGTAACGGATAACCGCAAAAGTATTCCTGGACATTTGGAGGAATATTGGGCAACGGGAGGACAAATTTGGGGACTGTTTTGGGTGCGTCCAAGTGCAAGTTTAGGCAGATGGGCAGAAGAAATTGTGATAGTTTGGGAGACTTCGGAAGCTGAAGAATGGATTGATAAATTGGATTGGATTCCATTATAAAAAAATGTTGATAAAGTGCGTGAAGCTTAGCTATCCTGTAGGGAATCGCACATTTTGCCGCCAAAATCCCTTCGCTAACCCGCAAGTCCGCCGGGGGTTGAAAACCCCCGTCTCATAGCAAAAGTCCTCTAAAAGAGGACTGAAAAGCCAATTCAATAAACAAAGGTCGATCGCGCATTCCCAAATTTTACCAAAAGGTCGATCGCACATTTCTAAGTTCAAGATAATTCGCTGACAGTCTGAGGTTGGGCTGTTCTGGCTTTTGCCTGTTTCAGGGCACTTAACAAGCGATCGGCGTTTTTGGGCGATCGCAGCAGGTGTAATGTCTCCAATAAGCTTGCCAACTCGTCAGCGGCAATTAAGGCTACGTTTTCGCCGTCTTTGCGGGTGATGATGATGGCATCGCGATCGCTGATGACTTGTTCGCACAGTTCATCAAGATTCGCCAGAGCTTCAGTATAGGTTACTTGGGTTTGTGTGAGTGACATGGTTTTTGGCTTCCCAATACTAAGGATATTATAAGGGCGATCGGGCTTCTTTTTCTATGTTTGGGCGGGAATAGTTAGTTTTGACATACTCTTTTAGTATCGGGCAAAGGGTAAAAAATGTGCGATCGCCCTCCGGGATTTTCTCAATTAATGAACGCCGTCCCAAGGATTGCATCACTTGCAAAAAGTGCGATCGAGATAATTGCAGATTCTCTGGCACTTTTGAGAGGGAAACTGGCGCGGTTTCACTCGCTAGCCATGACATTACCTGTTTTTCTGACTCGGATAAGCGATTAAATGGCTGATGCAGTAAAGATTCTAAATCACCTAAAAATAGTGTATCCTCCGACAAAAATTCCGATAGGCTGCCGTTAAACAAATCTTGAATCATTGTAGCAACTATTTTTAACCACAAGGGATTGCCTCTGTATTGTTCAATTAGTTCGGAAAATTTTGCATCTTCAGTTAAACCTTTTTCTCTAAGGATTTCCCCCGCTTCAGCACCTAAACCATTGAGTTGTAATGAGCGAATGGGCTGGTTTTTGCCTTCTAATGCGGCGATTTCTCTGGGTTTTTCCGAACCTATCAGGATTAAGCAACTGTTGTGAGATAATTCTCCTACCTGTCTGAAGAGTGTGCCGTAATCTTCATATCCAGGTTGGTAATTGCCAGCGAGTTGTCCGCTGCTATTTACAATTTGTACGTCATCGAGTATCAGCAGACAGCGGTATTTTTGCAAGTAGTTCAGTAGGGGCAAACCCCCCGTGGTTGCCCCTTCTTCTGGGGAGGGGGCGGGCACGGGGGCGCCGCCCCTACCGAAGGCGGGCACGCCGTCGGCGTTTGGGGCGGGCACGGGGGCGCCGCCCCTACAGAAGAATTGAATTATATTTTTTTGAAGTATTGACAGGGGTGGAGATGTGGCGAGACTTCGCCAGATGATGAAATCAAATTCATGTTTGATTTGTTCTACTAGGTGTACGGCGAGTGCGGTTTTGCCAATGCCGACTATGCCTAGTATGGCGAGTAGGCGGGTGTTTTCTTGTAGAATCCACTCTTTGAGGGTGGTGAGTTCGGATGTGCGATCGTAGAAAATGCCAGACTTAGGCATTTCAGCTAAGAATTGACGCACTTTGGGTTCAGTGTTGTCTTTATTGAGAACTTCTTCATCAATTGGTGATGAGGCTTTTGGAGAATGTGAACTATTTTCACAGAAGTTGACTTCACCAATTTGTACAATATCTTTATTAAAGTTCCAGAGATTTGAGAATTTTACTTGCTCCAATCTGACTCTAAAATTTGCCTTATTGACTTCTTCGCCTAATACTTCTGATAGTAGCTTCCATAATTCAGAGGCAATATCTTTAATGTGACCTTCACTACAGTGAAATTGATCGGCTATTTTTGAGTATTTCTGACCTTGTAAAGTTCCCCGCAGTATCACCTCTTGCAGATTGTCTAAGTGTTTTCCCGTATTGATAAAAACTAGGTCGTCGGCAAGTTTTAAGACTTCTTGAACGTCCATAGGTCGGTGGTGTAGGAGTTTTACCTACTATATCCTACTTTATCCGACTTTTTCTGGTCTGACCTACTTTATCCGGCTTTATCCGACTTAATAAGCTAAAAGAAATATTCAAATCCCCTACTTGTTCCGACTTTTACCGACTGTACAAAACGGAAGAATTACGAAAAAATAATATTTACATCAGGCATTCATTAAGTTTATTTCAACATAAATAATCTTGCTTCAGATGATGGCTATCGCTTTAGTTTAGTTAAATTTCTAACATTTATGAATACTTACCCAGTGATTTTGTATCCACTTTCTATTGAGAAAGCTTTGGTAAGCTTACCTCCAGTACCAGAACCACCAAAAGTTTTTCCTCCGCCAATACTTCAACTACTACCTAAGCCAGAAGAACCAGAAGTTTTTATTGAATCACCTCCTGTCAGGATAAAATTAATTCCATTATTTCTTTCTGAACTAGGAGTATCTATAATCAGTGCCTTAGTTGGTAGTGCTAGTAATAGCCTTGGAGCCGGATGGACTTTTTTTATAATGTTAACATTAGGAGTGTTTTGGTTTGGTTATACCCAGGTTGAAAGCTATCCTATCAGACTTAGCCAATATCGGGAAGAACTAGCAGCTTACCAGGAAAAACGAAAGAGTTATCCTAAAATTATTAAAGACTGGGAACAATCCATACATCAAGAGAAAATTAAACATAAGAAGTTGCTTGCTGAAGGGGAACGTCAAAAGCAAGACTTAGAAAGAATCTACCAACAGGAAGTTGAAAACTTACGAAATCCCCAAAAAGTCAGTGATTGGAGGATGGAGGCTTGTCAACAAGCATTTTTATCACTTAAACCCCAAAAGTTTGACATAGAACCAGCAGAAGACAGAAGAGGATTCACAGAATACCCTGATAATTGTCGATTTCCTAACCTGCTCAGAAACTATTTTGGTGATGATAAAATATTCATCTTAAAAATGGTAGTGTCTTACACACCAGATTTTGCCTATGTTGATCCTGAAAACAACTGGTTTTCAATAGATATTGAAATAGATGAACCATACACCCCACGCCAATATCCTAGGAATTATCCGTTGATACCAACTCATTGTATAGGTCAAGACGATAACCGTAACTACTTTTTTCAAAAGCGTGACTGGTATGTAATTCGTTTTAGCGAAAGACAGGTATTTCTTTATCCTGAAAGTTGCTGCAAAGGGATAGCTAAAATAATTTATGAAATTACAGGTGACGAATCAGTTTTTAGGCGGTTTGATAAGATTCCCGACTTACAGCCAGAACCATTGTGGACAAACTCTGATTCCATCAATAAAGCCGAAAGGCAAGAGAGATTAAATTATAGGGTCGGAACACTAAATGAATGAAGATGCCTCTCAATCAGAGAAATGCTGGAAAACGAAATGCTGAAAAGAGCTAAAAGGGATTGAAGTGCGATTGCTCTTTGGTATAATCAAAGAATCCCGATCGCACACAACCCAATGGAATCTCTACCCCATAATTGGGATGAAATCGCTAAAATCTTAGCACCTATTGATATAAATCGCCTCGCCACCCAACATTTAGAATCCTGTAATTACAAAATAAGAGGTTACTGGGATAGCAATAATAAGTTTTATGAAGAAATAGCTTTCATTCATCCAATCTATGCTGAGTTAATCGGTCGATCGATCGGCACGAATATCATCAACAAGCATTCCACTTCTCACTGGATTAAACTTAAATTTTTACTCAAAGCCGATTTATCTGCGGTTGAAAACAACCTGGTTAGCGATGATGGCGATGATGAAATTGGCGAACTGACTCTGATTTTAGATGCCAATCTCAAAATTATTGATGAAAACTGGTCGCTCGATATCGAATCCCCTTTTGTGGTTGCCAAAATTCAGCCAGATTTGCAGCCATTCTGCCTAAAGTGCGTGAAGGGTAGCTATCCCGTCGGGAATCGCACTTTCACTTAAATCTTAACCGCTGTCGGCGATTTAATTTCCATCGCCTGCAACGCTCTCGATGCCGCCTCAACTACGCTTGTCCACTCATAACATTTAATATACTCCTCATCAGAAGCTTCTGTCCCCAACGCCTCAAAAACTAAGTCTATAGCCTGACAAACTGCTGAGATCAAACGGGCTTCTTTTTCATCTTCAATAATTACTCCGATCGCCGCATCAGGGTTTTCGGCCAACACAGTATCGTCGTAAAGAAAATGAACCGCCTCATCAAAACTGTCGCACTCAATACCGGGCGGATAATCGTTTTCTAGCCAAACTTTATGTTGATATTCTCTATATGCCAAACTTCGGAGAGTTTCTAATAACTCCTCTCTCATTTTCGGATACTTTACCATACAATTTTCTCCTTTACTAAGGTGCGTACCATGTTTGCCACTGCAACCATTCATCTAAAGGGATGTGAGCTTCTGTGGGATTGTTTTTGATGCTACCTGCAATGGGTTGACCATTTTTACCGATAACTTGACCGTCTTTTCTAAGAATAACGTGGTCTACCTGCTGAGAAGGAAAACTGCTATCTGCATCCCCTTTGTCAATCCTTACACCATTTCCCTGATTTGTTGGATCTCGCCACCGCCAACCTGGTTTCTTTTTGTTTGGCTGTGCATCGCCCCAGGATTCGGGTATTTTCTGGCTAGCTGCTTCTGGAAATGTCCAATCTTGACTTGAAATCACCTCGCACCTGGTTTATGCTTAATCCTGTTCCTAGACAGCAATTTTAGCACAGAGGATATATCGACCTTAAATAATTTATCACAAATATGAGTATTAACGATAAACTCAAGACCATCCTAACTCAGTTACGATCGCACTTCGAGCAACTTTACGGCGATCGCCTCACCCAAATGGTGCTCTACGGTTCCCAAGCGCGAGGCGACGCACGCCCAGACTCTGACATTGATGTTTTAGTCGTCCTCAAAGGACAAGTCAATCCCGGCGAAGAAATCAAAAGAACTAGCCACATTCGAGCCGATTTGTCACTCCAAAATGATGAAGTTATTAGCTGTCTGTTTATGGACGAACAGCGATTTCTACACTACAATGGGCCTTTGTTGAGGAATATTCGTAAAGAGGGAATAGCTTTATGAAACCAGAACAATTAGACTTGCTCCTGAAAGCTCGTCAAAGTCTATCGGCGGCAAAGCTATTACTAAATAATGGTTTCCCAGACTATGCAGCATCTCGCGCTTATTATGCCATGTTTTACATTGCTGAAGCATTTTTAGATGGCGAAGGAATGTCATTTTCCAGTCATGCCGCAGTAATTGGAGCTTTTGGCCGAGAATTTGCCCGGACAGGAAGAGTTCCTGCTGAGTTTCACCGATTCTTAATCGATGCTCAAGACTTGCGAAATAGTGGGGATTACGGGGGACTTGATACTGTCACTGTCGAGCAAGCTGCGGAGCAAATTAACTGCGGCGAGCAATTTCTAGAATTAGCCCAAAATGCGATCGGCACTCTACCGCCAGTCTAAATAACTGCGCTCGCAATTTCATCTCCTTTAGCTTCCTCCACCATCAAAGCAAACTCCCGCAGATTTTTCACAGCAAAGTATCCGCCCTCTTTGACAAAATCGCCGCCGCAAGTGACGGGAATTCTTTCCTGATAAGCTTCCCGTGCCAAATTGAAATCATTTTCTTTCAATTCGAGATAGATTTTCTGCAACTTACCCACAACAAATCCCATCATCGCAACCTTACCAAATTTCTCCCCTTCTTCCCGATCGACTTTCACAACAAATCCCTGAATCTCAGTATTGTCTAACGAAGTAATTAAATCGCTTAAAATCTCTAACTGAGAACTATTTTCTGACACTTCCAGCGTCTTGATAGCATCTCCCATCCTAGCGGGATAATCCGCAAACTCCCGCGTCAAAGGTAGCCCGATATCAAACACATCTCCTGCATCATTTTTTTTGACCCAAATCGCTCCTTTATTGTCGTAAATTCGGCTTTGTTCGTGCCAGCCTTTTTTTTGTAAATATGCTATAATTACATTCACATCTAAACTTTTGAAAACTTCCAAATCCCGTACAGTTACTTTCATGGGAAACCTCCTTTGCTAATACGCTGCATAATTGACTCAAGAGCCTGTGGAGTAAAGTGATTCCGGCGGGGCAATTCAACAGTAATGCGATTTATATTTCTAGTTTCAGGCATTCCCCGCAGCGATACCCAATAGGCACAATGTCTAAGCAACATTTCCTGTTCTGACTGTTGTATCCATTCCCCTATATTTTCCGGTACTAAAACGACAACCAGCAGGCGGGGAATAAAGGCAGTGACTCTCAAGTCGTTGTAATTTTTGACATTGAGCGGATATCGCACAGATTCAGCATCGAGTACATCTCTTGAAGTACATTTTAACTGCAATTCGAGGCGGTGCGGTTGCATTGGATCGCTGCCGATCGCCTTGATACAGAGATCCACGCTATCATAATCATTCTCAGGTTGATCTACAGAACAGCCGGCCACTGCCGCCACAGCACGGACATAAGCCTTGCTAAATAATTCTTTGCGTTGATTCAGTTCCATTTAAACACAATTCTCAAAAACGGGCGGCCACGATCGCACATTGGTGTCAACAAACACGTCAAACATAGTACCAGTCTTTTGTTGCTCCGATAGGCTTTCGATCCCCCCTAGCCCCCCTTAACAAGGGGGGGATAAGAGCATTCAAGCCCCTTTTAAAAAGGGGTGAAATGGATTTCAAAGTCAACCCCTACTCCCCTTCTTAAGGGGAATTTAGGGGGATCTAGACTGGAATGCAAACGAGTTTTCTCAAGGGTTTAGACTTAAGTTGACACTAATCGAGACACTGCCCCTACAGATTAATGACTACCCGCTCCAGCAGCCCGTTTGAAAGCCTCATCCAACACTTCCGAAAGCGTCGGGTGAGTGTGAACGCGGAATGCTAAAGTGTTCACAGAATCGCGCTGGGCGATCGCATTTGCCGCCTCCTGAATTAAATCCGCAGCGTGCAAACCGAAAATGTGAACTCCCAACAACTCCCCAGTATCCTTCCGGTAAATCACCTTAGCCATACCGTCGGTTTCACCCTCCGCAATAGCCTTAGAATTTCCCTTAAAATAACTCTTGACAGAACCGACCTCAAACCCTTCAGTTTTTCCTAACTCTTTGGCCGCAGGTTCAGTCATCCCCACATAGCTAATTTCCGGGTGAGTAAACGCCGCCGCCGGGATACTCAAATAGTCAACTTCGCGGGCACGGCCACAAATATTTTCCACTGCGGCAATTCCCTGAGCAGACGCAGAATGCGCTAACATCATCTTGCCATTAACATCGCCGATCGCCCACAAATTTTGCACCGGTTCTCCCGCCGCCAAAACCTGCATCTTATCGTTAACTGGGATATAACCGCGCATCGTTTCCACGCCAACAGTTTCTAACCCCAAATTCTTGCTCACCGGAACTCGGCCAGTTGCTACCAAACAAGCATCTACTTCCAAAACTTCGACAACTTCCTTAGTTTTGAAATCAGCTAATTCAATAATGACCGGCGAACCCGGAGTAATCTTCTTCGCCAAAACACCTACTTTTGTTTCAATATCGCGGGGTGCAATTAAGACTCGTTCTGCTAACTTAGCAATATCCGGGTCAAAAGTCGGCATCAATTGGTCTAAAGCTTCAATCATCGTAATTTCGCAGCCCAGGGCTGTGTAAATATCCGAAAACTCCAAACCGATATAACCGCTGCCAATAATTGCAATCCACTTCGGCAGCGATTCCAACCTGACAGCATCATCGCTGGTAAAAACAGTTTTGCCATCAATTTCTATCCCAGGGGGGACGAAGGGAATCGAACCGGGAGCGAGAATAATATCCTTGGCGGTAATAGTTTTCTCGCCTTTATCGGTTTCCACGGTAATTTTTTGAGCACTGGCAATTTTGCCCCAACCTTGGATGACATCCACGTTCAAACGTTTGAGGCTGTTGGTCAAGTCGCCACGAAGTTTGCTAACAATAGTATTAGCGTGATTGGCGATCGCCCCGCGATCGAAATCCACACTCCCCAACTGAATGCCCAAAGTCTTCAGGTGGTGGGCATTCCGCAAATCTCGCACCCGCCCGGAAGCCGCCAACAGCGCCTTCGAGGGAATGCAGCCGCGGTTGACGCAAGTCCCCCCCATGTCCCCTGCTTCGATAATTGCCACTTTCAGCCCGCAGCTAACCGCGTGTATGGCCGCGCCGTGTCCGCCCACGCCCGCGCCGATAATTGCTAAATCGTAATCAAATCCCTGAGTCACCTTAAAATCTCCTAATGCCTTTGAAATCTTAGGACTCAAGCAAAAAACACCGTATTTCCGTCCTTTCGAGCTGGCGCGTTCCCATCGCAACCCTTGAACAGCGGTAATAGTTGCATAAGTCCTGTTTCCTTATTCTCGACTAGACTAGGGTTAATTAGACAACGAAAGAGCCCTAACTGAGATTTTTTCAGGGTCGATGATTTTGAGCTGGGTCTACACAAAGTCTCAAATCACTCAGTAGGCGGGTGTAGAGTTAAATATAGTTTGAAGGCTGACAATGCCCGCAGCAGGTTTTATATGGGGCAGCAAGTTCAGCCACAGGCATTCCCATCGCCCGGTTAAATTCTGTCCTCCTGCTTGTTTTAGTCGGTTTTCATGTCTAATATCTGCACGCGCCGGGGCGGACAGACTTTGTTGGCAAATTTTAGACCCTATGGAGTGGCTTATGACGGATGACGACGACCAGAAAGATTTACGCCGGGCCTCGGCTCAATCATTTTTTGAGTCCCTGGATGAATTGTTCGATTCTATAGAATCGAACAGCACTCAAGCTGCACAACCTAAATCTCCACCGCCTCCGGCTAAGTCTTCGAGTCAGTCTTCGAGTTTGCCGAAGAAGACTAGACCTGCGAAAATTAATTTGTCGGATTTTGAAGATGCGATCGCCGATTTGGAACAGTTTATCCAGAGTAAACACTCCAAACGCCCGGAATCCAATCAATAGTGCGATGACACATTTTCAAGTAATGAGTGTTGACTGTTGACTGTTGACTGTTGACAAGTGTAAAATTTTAGATTAATGTTTACGCTCCCAGATGAATCTGTGGAGTCAATTTTTAATGTCAAATTCGGTAGCCTAGGAATTATTCATCTCTCTGTTCTCTGACTCTGTGTTCTCTGTGTTCTCTGCGGTTTAATCAGGCCAAAGCAACCAGAATTGATATCAATCTAAAATCTAAAATCTAAAATCTAATAGCATAGAAATGATTCATCTCTCTGTTCTCTGACTCTGTGTTCTCTGTGTCCTCTGCGGTTTAATCATTCCAAAGCAACCAGAATTTATATCAATTCCCAATCTAAAATCGACGGGCTGTTAACGGTGCTTTCGGCTTAACCTGCTTAGGTTGCACCTAAAAAACATTCACATTTTCTTGAGGATTGCTTTACAAGAATCAAGCCAGATAAATTATCTCAATTTACTATTAATAGCCTTATTTTTAGGCTTTGAGTGCTGCGGTAATTGCCTCGATCGCACTTCGATCGCGCGATCGCCGATCGCACTCAAAGGCAACTCCCATTCATCAATATCAATATCATTGCGGAACTTCACCGCAATATCAGCACCGTTAATAATCGCTCCCAACAGCCGCGGCCCAGATTTATGCGACTCGTCCTCCTCAGATTCCAGCAACTGATCCGCAGCCTCAGACAACATACTAGACAAAGTGTAACCAGGCCTCGCCACCAAAATCATACCGTCCGTGTACGGTTCCAGCGTCAGCGCGTCGTTGCACTCGCTCAAAGCCGGAGAATCCACAACCACAAAATCAAAGCGGTTGCGAACATCCTCAAACAATCTCCGCATTTCGCTTGATTCTAGTACGGCGGAGGCTTGTCGCAAAAAGCCGGGACTCGGCACGACGTATAGGTTCTCTACCTCTGGAACCAAAAGGACGCACTCGCTAATATTGCCGTAATAGTGCAAAGGTTCCACCGCCGCCAAAGGATCAGCAGAAATTTTCAAAGATTCAACGTTAGAAGGCGATCGCAAATCTGCTTCAATTAGCAAAGTCCGTTTACCCGATCGAGCCGATGCAATTGCCAAATTGTAAGCACTAAAACTTTTCCCCTCCAAAGGCGCCGCCGAAGTCAACAACACCACCTTCACCGGTTTGTCCCCAATCCGGCGCAAATTAGTACGCAACCGCTCGTAAAATTCCAAATAGGGAGAATTGGCCTCCAGGGCCAAAGGCATTTCATCGGCGTAGGAATCAAACACCGTCACTTCAGGCAAAACTCCCAGTATCGGCACCTCTTTTTCCACCAAAGCCGCCCGCACTTCTTCCCAACTGTAAAACTTGCCGTTGAGCATCCCCAACAAAAATATCAACCCCCCGCCCAGCAGCAATCCCACAAATCCGCCCACCGCCAGCATCACGGGCAAACCTCTCTTGTTTGACTCAACGTCATCAGTTTTGGGAGGGTGGGCGATTGTCAAACTCCCCGTTGTCTCAGCTACCGCCGCCTCAGCATCTACCAAAGCCGACTGCATCTTATCGTAGAGAGCTTTTTTGAACGCCACTTGCTGGGCTAACCGCGCTTGTTCTAACTGCTTGTTGGGGATTGTCGCGTGTTCCCGACGCAATTCTTGTTCAGTTTTCTCGATTCCTTGGAGTTGCTGTTGCACAGTATCCCGCTGCGTTTGCAAAGCAATCAAACTTTGAGCTAACTGCTGTCTGGCCGGATCTAAAGAAGAGTCTACCCGAATTCGAGCGGCACTTCTGAGCGGAGCCGCCACCCCGTTACCGCCGAGTACCTCAGATTGCCGCTGCTGCAACTGCTGCTCAAAAGCTTGTTTTTGTTTGAGCAATTCTACTATTTTCGGGTGTTCCTCCTGCAAGTCGCTGCGGAGAATTTTGAGCTGAGATTCGATCGAAAACAATTGCACTCGCAGTTGGGCAATAATTGGATCGGCAGAGAGTGCTTGAGCGACGTAAGCTTGCTCCACATTCAATCCCAAGCGATCCTGCAAACTGTTAATTTGAGCTTCTATTCCTCCCAACTGCACGCGGAGTTGCCGCTGCTGCTGTTGGCTGTTGGTAATCGCTAGCGGCAAAGCACCGCTCTGAGCTGCTAAAATTGAAGTTCCTTCTCGTTTTTCGTAGGCTTCAAGTTTTGCTTCCGTCTCTCTAAGTTCCTGAGTTACTTTCGGCAAACGCTCGTTAATTTGGGCGATCGTCTCACGCAGTCTAGAAGTATTAATAGTTTTGCTGCGAGCCACCATTTCGATCATCAGCGCCTCTAGTACCACTTCTGCTTTTTTGCGATCGGCATTTTTGTACAATACTTGAATCAAAGCGCTGGGGTCATTATTCTTACTTGGCATCTTTATCTGCACGTCTTTCCCCAGCTTTTCAGCCAAAGCTTGTATTTTTTCTTTCGCTTCTTTTTTGTTTAATTTTTCTTCGGGTTTGATGAGTTTTTCTGCTGCTGCTTCAACCACCCTTCTATCCAGCAGCATATCTTTAGTTATTTCTTGTCCTTCCTGTTGAATTTTAGTAGTAGTCGATGAAAAAATCACCTTCGGCCTGTCGTAGCCCAGCGTACCTACAGCAACGTAAACGGGCCGCGGAGTTGGCTGCAAAGCAACTACTCCCGACACCCCCACAGTCACCGCGAGAGTAGCCAGTCCCACCCACTTGTATTGGTCGAAAGCAATTAAATAACGTTTAACAACGGATAAAGTCATGACGATTTTAGATTTTAGATTTTAGATTTTAGATTGCTAATTGTTAACGATAACTAATGATTGCTGACTAATTCTACAAATCCCCCAAAAACCTTAGAACTTTCGGTCTGCGAGCTAAACCCATATTGCATAAGTCATTCCCCATCTCAAATCGAAAATCGAAAATCGAAAATCAAAAATAGTATGACTACCTATCATTACGTGACGGGCCGAACAAATCTGTTACTCCATTTCTCAACTGCTCAAAGAACAGAATAAATCCCAAAGTATCGCGGAATGGTCGAGTAAAAGTGTTTAGTACATAACCAATGCGCTCTACCAAATTCCTACCAATAACAATCACATCATTATCTTCGAGCATCGGGTTCTGAGAAACATTGCCCTCCAAAGCAGCTTTAGCATCTATCGAACGGTTGATTGTTCTACCTTGCTTTTCGTCGAACCGAATCAGGGCTATTTTCCGCAAGTCAGCAAGATTAACAGGCAAGTTGTTGAGAGCATCCAAAAACCTGCTGCCATTTTCAACGTAGAACGAGGTCAAACCACCACTAGCGTAACTCAAAACTCGAACGTAGATCCTGGGCTTAATCAGAGTAGACCGCGAAACCAGAGCTTTGTCGTAGTCTAGGTTTTTGGTACTAGCGTCCAATTCCGGGATGACAATCACATCTCCCGATGCCAAAGGAAAATCGAACAAATCGTTACCGTTTGCGAGGGGAGTGTAGAGGTCGATTGGTTCCTCCACAGACGAGCCGTCCATCAGCGTCCGCCGCACTCGCACCTCCCGCAAATCGGCTTTTCCCGTGACTCCCCCCGCAGTCACCAAAGCAGCCGAAATTCGACCAGAACCCGCCGGAAGCGTGTAAAAACCCGGTTTGCTGACTTCTCCGGTGACAGTGACTTGGACGGGGACAGCAGCAGCAGCGAGGCTGTACCTGGATGCTAAATCTTGATCCGATTTGCGATCGGGCGTAACCTGTTTATACGGTACGACGATCGCATCTCCATCTTCCAAACGCAAATCCGGTGGAGCAATACCAGTTTGCAACGGTGTCAAAATATCAACAACTTGCTCCGCGACATCACCGGACGGCAGAGTCCGCCGCACCCGCACCCCTCGCAGTTGGGCCGTAGGATTAGTCCCAGCAGCAGCAGCCAAAGCCGCAGGAAGCTGGGGGGTTTGCAGCGGATAAAAACCCGGTCTGGCCACTTCCCCCGTCACCGTCACCACTACGGGGCGCTGAACCAGCAAAGCAGCCGAGACTTGAGGATTTTTGATAAATTGGCCAAAGCGCTCGCGGAGGCGCTGCTGTGATTCTTCGACAGTAAGACCACGCACATTTACTGTTCCGATTAGCGGCAGTACAATTACCCCTTCAGGGCTGATTGCACCTGTAAAACCTAGCTCTGGGAAGCGCTGAACTTGAACAGAAATCTGGTCTCCCGGGCCCAGGCGGTAGGGCCGATTCCGAAAAGCTGGGTTAATATCCCGGTTGAAATTGGCAGGCGGCGGTGGCGGTACACGCAATGGCGGTGGCGCCACGAGTCGCTCGTCTCTTGGAACAACAGGTTGAGCTAAAGCCGTTTCCGAAAAATTTTTGCTATTAAAACCCCAGAATACAGCAGCAAAAGATAGAGTCCAAGCAGTTGAATGCAGACCTGCCAAGCCAAAAGCGAGGCGATTTTTAATAGTGGATTTTTCCCGCATTTTCCGAGGATTTAACAAAGTAATATTTTGAATAAGGGTCTGACTTTTAAGTTTCATCTAAATATAGCGAGGAGAAAAAACAATAAGATATTTTCGGGCGGGTTGAACCCGGATATTTACTAGGAAGCAGTTGATTGTGGCAAAACTCGCCCACCCCCTAGGCCGATTTATTTGCACCTACGTGCTTACTGAAACCGAAAAGTTTCTGTAATTAATTTAGCCTGGACACTTTCGGCAAGAGATTCCAGCAATGGTTGAGCTATCTTAATGTCGCCCTGCGGTTGAATGGGAAGGATGATACTGACAGCAACCCAAGAGGCGCGGCGGTTCGACAGTCTAGCAATGCTGTCTTCCCAAAACCAGCGGCTGGTTGTTGGAGAACCCCCGTTAGGCCAAGCGTACCACTGCACGACAGCAAAAGTTTGTTGGGGAGTCCTGCTTCGGAAAAACCTCGCCTCGACATTAGGCGGTGGCTGGCCGGGTATTGGTGCTAATTTAACTGTAAACCTCAAAGTGCGATGAGAATCGGTTTGCCACCGGTGAAATCCATCGATATCTAGCCATTCCACTTGGGGCTGGTTTTTGGCGTAATTTTGAGGCAACAGCAATAAAAGGGCAATTGTTCGATCATTTTTAATTTCTTGAACTAACCATCTGTGAGCGCCAATTTGGACGTTATTCTGAACGGCTATAACCTGCCACCCAGGAATTTTTATCCCGTTTTGGCGGACACTTCTTAATTGCTTGAGGTTGGCAAGGGTTGGCGGGTTTGTCCAAGGCCATCTTCCCGTCGCGTAGCCGGGAATTGCTACTGCCCCAACTAATACCAGCAAAAACACCAGTACCATAATTTTAGATAATTGATACCGCCGCAGTAGTTTCTGTGCTGAAATCATCTGTTTCATTAATTGCCAGACTGACTTGGGAAATACTTTTCCATCCCGTTGAGGACAAGTACCAATAACCCTAGTATACAAGCAGAATACAAATCTCCGCCCCATCCGGCGTGCAGCCAAGTAAAAAGCGCCTCTCTCTCGGTTCCGTGAAAGTAGGTTAGCAAAGTATTGCGAAAAATGTTGGAAGTGATGCTAATAATGGATGTACTCACTAAAAACAAAAGGCTTTTTTTGCGAGAGTTCCAAACTCCCGTCCAATCCAGCAGAATTAAGCTGACGTAAAGACTGGTAAACAGCATTTTTAAGCCTGCACAGTGCGGAGCAACTTCTACAATGCGCTCGTTTACGTACAGATAAATTTCTTCCACTCTCACGTTGATACCAACCTTAATTAATATCCAGCCTGATGCTTCAGCAATGAATTGCTGTAATGGCAAGGCGTAGGGTTCTATAAGGTAAGGAATGTGGTTTGGCGAGGCCAGAAATACGAATAAAAGCGGCATCGCCTGCAATTGCAAGCCGGGAATTCCTTTTAAAGATAAGCAAATGCTGGCCAGCATTACGGGCAGGGATAAATTTACTAAATCGCTCAAGCGACTCAGATAAAAAAGCGTTGCTAGTACCAGCAAAAAGCCTCCCAAAGGATGCGGTGAGTTGGGCAAGCTGCGCCAGGACTTTCGGTTCATCCAAGCAATATAAGCTGCGTAGGGCAAACCAATTAGTCCGTGGCTGAAATATTCGTGTTCGATGCTGATGCTTTTGTTCAACCAGCCGTCGTACCAATGTACTAGCAGGGGGGCGTACAGCAGCACTAGGAGCACCGTGATACCTTCCCCCAGGAGGTATCGCTTGAAAACAATGCGAATTTTGCGCTGGATGTGCATGGTTTGAGAAGTTTTAAGATTGCCGCGCAGGAGTCGCAACGCTTTGGGGTTTTAAACTGTGAGTTAAAGATTTGTTAATTCGCCACAGAAACGCTTTGAAAACCGCACCCTACTGCTTGAAACACCTGTAGCATAAGTTTTATGAACAATTAGTAATTCCAGGGCTGTTTCATTCTCAGGAAAACCAGCCTTTTGACTCTTGTCGTGCCCTGAATGGCGACCCGACCCATCCACGATTTGTTAGGCATTTGGTGGGATTGGGGCAGCCACGGGGGGCAGCCCCTACAAGAGAATGAAATAGCCCTCTTAGTAATTCAATGATAGTACGATCGCCCGAACAACTTGCTCGATCTGAGTATTGCTCAATCCGGGATACATTGGCAATGATAAAATTTGTTGGCACAGGGTTTCTGCGTGGGGGAAGTCGCCCGGATTGCCTAAGTTTTGGTAGGCGGGTTGCAGGTGACAAGGTACGGGATAGTGTATACCTGTTTCAATGCCGTGTTGGGCGAGTTTTTCCTGGAGGGTGTTGCGGTCGATCCTCTTCGAGGGCTTCGCTAACGAGCTTTTCTCAGTAATTTTGATAACATAGAGGTGATAAATGTGACCGCTGCTGCTGTGGTTGGCGATCGGTACAATGCCTTTGTGTTTCAATGGTGCTAGTAGAGTATTGTAGTGCTGGGCGGCCTCGGCGCGATCGCGATTCCATTTTTCTAAGTAAGGCAATTTAACGTTGAGCACGGCGGCTTGCAAATTGTCGAGGCGGCTGTTTGTACCGATTTCTGTGTGCAAATATTTGCTGGGTGCTCCGTAATTGCGGAGAGTTCGCATTTTGTCTGCGAGTTCTGCATCGTTAGTAATTAACATCCCGCCATCGCCAAAAGAACCGAGGTTTTTGCTGGGATAAAAGCTGAATGCTGCTGCTTTACCAATGGAACCCGCGCGGTATCCTTCTCTCTCGGCTAAGTGCGCTTGGGCGGCATCTTCAAATATGATTAAATCGTGGCGATTCGCAAAATCTAAAAGCTGCCGGGGCGATACCATTTGACCGTAGAGGTGTACGGGGATAATTGCTTTAGTTTTCGAGGTAACTGCTGTTTCGGCTGCTGTGAGGTCAATCAGGGCGGTTTCCGGGTCGCAATCTACAAGAATAGGTATAGCTTTGGCTTGGAGGACGGCGATCGCGGTGGCGATAAAAGTGTTAGCGGGTATGATAATTTCGTCGCCCGGATTAATGCCGCAAGCTTGGAGTCCCAGAGCGATCGCATCTGTTCCGCAAGCCACTCCTACGCCGTATTTTACTCCTGAAGCTGCTGCAAATGCTGTTTCAAATTCGGCGAGGGCTTGACCTAAAATAAAATCTCCTTGCTCGATAATTTTTCCAAGGGTTTCTGTTATTTGAGATTGGATTGGTTGGTGTTGGAGGGAGAGGTTGACAAATGGAACTTTTGGCGGGCGACTACTCATACATCAGAGGAATACTAATTATTTATATTAACATTTAAGTGCGGATATCTTTTATTTTTTTTACCGCAGAGGGCGCAGAGAGCGCAGAGGAAAAGAGGAAGAGAGGAGAAAGCCTCGCGCACTTTTCTGGAGCTGTCAATTAAATCAAAGTTTTTCTGTAATATAGAATCAGATAATTTTCCAGCAATCAAACTCATGGAATACAAAAAACTAGGCGACAGTGACTTATCAGTATCTGAAATCTGTTTGGGTACGATGACTTATGGCCAGCAGAACACCGTTGCAGAAGCGGCCGAACAGCTCGATTTTGCGATCGCCAAAGGCATCAACTTTATCGATACGGCAGAAATGTATCCTGTCCCTGGAAAGGCGGAAACTCAGGGAAAAACCGAGGAATATATCGGGGAATGGTTGGCGAAACAGCAGCGGGATAAAGTCATTATAGCGACTAAAGTGGCGGGCAGAAGCACTCGCTTAAAGTGGATTCGGGAAGGGAAAAATCAGATCGATCGCCCAAATGTCGAAAAAGCCCTGAATGACAGCCTGAAGCGCTTGCAAACTGACTACATCGACCTCTATCAGATCCACTGGCCCGATCGCTACGTGCCCTTATTTGGTGCGCCGGATTACGACATCGCCCAAGAACACGAAACTGTACCAATTTTGGAACAGTTAGAGGTATTTGCTGACTTAATTAAAGCTGGAAAAATCCGCTATTTGGGTTTGAGTAACGAGACGCCTTGGGGAGTTTGCGAGTTTTGCACGTTGGCGGACAAACACGGCTTGCCGAAAGTTGTTTCGATTCAGAATGCTTTCAGTTTGAGCAATCGGACATTTCACCTAAATTTAGCAGAAACTTGCCGTTTTAAGAATGTGGGATTGATGGCTTATAGTCCTTTGGGATTTGGGCTGTTAACGGGTAAATACTTGAATGGAATTCCCGAAAATTCTAGGTTGGCTTTATTCGCTGGATTCGGTCAGCGTTACGATAAAACTAATCTGAATGATGCGGTGAAAGCGTATGTTGAGATTGCGGGGAAACATGGGATAAGTCCGGCGCAGATGGCTTTGGCGTATGTGCGATCGCGCTGGTTTGTAACTAGCACAATTATCGGTGCAACCAGTCTCGAACAGTTGGAGGAAAATATCGGTAGTTTGGAGGTGAATTTGGATAAGGAGATCGTAGCGGAAATCAATGCGGTACACGCTAAGTATCCGAATCCGACACCGTAAGAAATCTCGGCGGTTTAAACCGCTTCTTGTCACACCAAGTCCGCCTTCGCAGACTAAGAGATAGAGGGAGGATTTAAGCAACCGCAAACGATATGAGGGCGTGAGCCGGAGTGACCATCTGCCACGGGCTTTAGTCTACAGTTAAGGGGGAAAGTCAAGATTAGTTCAAATTCCCCTGGAATGATCTTGACTTTCCTCAGAGCGTTATGTTAGAAAAGATGAAAGAGATATCACTCAACACTTTAGACCAGATTCATTAAGTGCATCGCTGCTTTGAGGACTTGAAAAGTTAAGTGGCTGTATTAGCATAGCCTGCAGTTGGGAATCATGCTAATTTTCCGATAAAAGTTAGCTATATTGCTGTGGCAAGTTGTATAATCGCTGTTATTACTCAAGATAACTCAAAGAAAGTTTGAGTTCAATTAATTTTATCCAATAATCCAATAGGTTAACTCAAAATGACTAAATGGCAATCACTAACTGCTGCAGTGACATGGGGCGCGATCGCGATCGGCACTGTCACCGCCTTCAATCAACCCAGCTACGCTCAAGGCGCCACCTTCTTTTGTGGCGTAAGTAGCGACGGTATACCAACAACCTTTGCCAATACCAGCCGAGGAACAGTTCAAGTGGTGAAGTGGACTTCTGATTTTTTTAGCGATTCAGGATACAGCCCAGAGCGCCGCTGCCAAGAAGTATCTAGTCGCTTCCAAAGGCTCCGCAGCCAACTGAACTTCCTCACCGCTGGATATCTTAACGGGCAGCCAGCTATTTGTGCAGGAAATAGCAGCCCTCCATGCACTTCGGAAAAATTGCTTTTCACCCTCAAACCAGGGTCAGATGCAGCCGCTCGCATCCAACAGATATTTTATATTGGTACTGGTGCGTCTAACGCTCCCCTGCTTGAAAGTCGCGATTCATCTACCGTCAATTTGAAACAATTTCTCGAACAAGCGCCCGTCGTTCAAACCGCTGGTTCAGCTCCTAATCCCGATCTCAATTCTCAACCCGCCGTTGTTCCCACTCGCCCTCGGCCCAACGTTGAGCCGAGTAACGGTGGTGGCGGCATGTTTAATTGAAAATCACCGAGGAATGCAGCATGAATTGGCATAGCTTGCGGTATAAACTCCGTTTCAGCTATTTCTTGATCGCCTGTATTGGCTGTTGGTATACTCAACAGCCAGTACAGTCCTTACCTGTCAGCGAATCGCGCTTGATCGAGGTAAATGGCCGGCGAGAAAACGCTCAAGAACTGACAGTCGCCCAAATCAAAAATGAGGCACGGGCGATCGCAGTTAAAGTGCTATCTGGATACGGTGCAGGTTCAGGAATATTGATTAAAAAGCAAGGCCAGACCTACACAATTCTTACCAACAATCATGTTTTAGCTGTTGGCGAAAGCCACCGCATTCAAACTCCAGATGGGAAAATATATCACGGTGAATTGCTCAAAAATCGCTCTTTTGACGGCAACGATCTAGTTCTATTGCAGTTCAGAAGTACGAGGGAATATTCAGTAGCGCGGTTAGCTTCATCACCTGTCGAAGTAGGAGATGAAGTCTTTGCTAGCGGGTTTCCCGGTCAAGAGGGTTCTGAAAAAAGAGGGTTTGAATTTTTGTTAGGGACTGTTTCCTTTCTGTCTCCAAAAGCATTAGTTGGAGGGTATCAGATTGGCTATAGCAATCCTGTTGAAAAGGGAATGAGTGGCGGGCCGCTGCTCAATAGCAGGGGGGAAGTTGTGGGAATCAATGGAATGCACGCCTATCCTTTGTGGGGCGATCCTTATGTATTTAAAGATGGTTCTAAGCCGAATTTGCCAAGGGATTTAATGATCGAATCTAGTTGGGCAATTCCGATTGAGACATTTGTACAACTAGGCCATAAATCGGCAGGCGACACACCCAGAAGAGCCCCTTATTCTCTCTCACCTCCAGTACTTTCTTATCCTCAACCGCAAGGTGAGTACGGAGATAGCGCCTCAGAAAATGGACTGTTGTGGTGAAAGCTAATTATTGCTCAATTAGCTATTCATCTCTTGTATCTTCTTGTATCTTAAATTGGCTATAAAATTGGCAGTCTCTCTCGGCTGGGACTTGGATTTGGTAGTTTGACCAATAATTTCTTGATGGTACCCGCCACGTGATTTATCCGTGGAATCAATCCAAAATCCAAATCCTTGCATCCTCAAGCCCCCGGATTTATCCCTGGTGTCAATCTAAAATCTAAAATCTAAAATCTAAAATCGAATGACCTCTGGTTTGAATGACTGGGTTCGCACATTCAACTCAGAGGTCAGATAGATATTTTTAAGCTATCGTTCACTGAGTTGTAATCGACATAATATCAGTTGATTTTCTGCCGCAACTTTTGCCGCTCCTCGATCGCCGCTTGAAAGTCAGGCTTCAGCCGAATTGCTTCGTCATAGGATTTTAGTGCTTCGTCATTCCGTTTTAAATTCTCTAGAACAGCAGCTCGGTTCGCCCAAACAAAGGGGTCATTGGGATCGATTTCTTTGGCTTGTTCAAAAGCAGCTAGCGCTTCCTCATTTCGGTTCAGCGCACTCAGCGAAATTCCCTTGCCAACTAGCGCTTGAGCATCTTTTGGTGCATAGCTGAGCGCTTTGTCAAAAGATTCAATTGCTTCTTTTTGTTGGTTATTTTGGCTGAAAGCTATGCCGCGATCGACCCAAGCCGGAGAGAAGCTTGACCGAATTTCTAGGGCTTTATCAAAGGATTTAATAGCTTGTACAAAATCTCCTTTTTCTGCTAGTAACGTTCCTCGGTTGTGCAGCGTCAAATAATCTGCCGGGCGGATGTCCAGGGCTTTGTTATAAGCTTGTAGCGCTTCATCTGCCTTGCCTGTAACCCGCAGCGCATTGCCTTTGAGTACCTGTGCCGGATAGAAGTCCGGGTTAACTTTCAGCGCTTTTTCTGCAGATTCGAGTACATTGTTGAATCGCCCCAACTTGCTGAGCACAGCACCCCGTTCGACCCAGCCTTTCAAATTATTAGGGTTCGCTTTAAGCTGTTCGTCGTAAGTTCCCACTGCCTCCTCATAAATTTTGAGCGCTTCTGGCCGCCGATTCAAATACTCTAAGGCGATACCTTTGCTGTACCAAACTGAGGGGGACTGAGGCTTAATTTCCCGCGCTTTGTCAAAGGCAGTAAGAGCATCTTCGTAGCGCTTCAAGCCAATGAAAGCCCTGCCTTTGCCATACCACGCTTCGGGGTCGTTGTCAGCAGCTTTGAGCGCTTGCTCGTGAGTATCTAGCGCTTCTTGGTAGCGCTGCAATTCATAAAGCGTTTCGCCTTTTTTGTTTAATGTTTTGGCATCGTTCGGCTGGAGTTGCAGCGCTTTGTCATAGGCACTGAGGGATCTTTCATACCGAGCTAGAGCTAGGAGCGCATCTCCCCTGCCCTTCCAAGCTTGGGGGTCATTCGGTTTGCTGTCAATGAGTTTCTGAAAAGTGTCTAAGGCTTTTTCTGGTTGGTACTTATCTAGCTGTTGCTTAGCTTGTTGCAAGTAGAAATTGGGTTCGTAGAGCTTCCACCCGCCCAATAACGCAGCAGTAACGACACCTGCGATCGCCACTAAGTGCCAGGTTTTAAAAGCAAACCCCTTAGTTGGGGCGATCGGCGCAGGTGCTGGAGTCGGAGCGGGGCGGATCGCTGTTGGCCGCGCCTGAGTTGGCCGCGCCTGGGTTTCCCGCGCCTGGGTTTCCCGCACTTGCGTGGGCTGGTTGAATTCCGCTACCATCGCCTCTAAGTCGTCGAGCACATCCTCAACGCTCTGGTAGCGGTGCTGAAAGTCCAAGCGCACCATTTTATCCAAAATCGCTGCCAACTCGTCGCTCACCTGCACCTGCTCCCGCCAGTTGTGCAAATTAATCTGCAAATCCCTTATGTCTTTTCCCGTCAAAGCTTTAATTGCTGTGACGCCCAAGGCGTAGATATCGCTGTTCAGGCGGGGATGGCCGTTTTGTTGTTCCGGAGGCGTATAGCCATAAGTGCTGACGGCAACAGTTTGAGCGTTGGTATCGAGCGCTGGCCGGTTGGAACTGTTAATTAGTTTGACAACGCCAAAGTCAATCAGGGCTAGCTTTCCGTCTCTTTTGCGCCGGATGATGTTCGAGGGTTTAATGTCTCGGTGGATAACGTTGTGGCTGTGGACGTACTGAAGGACTGACAGGATATCTTGCAACAGAGCGATCGCCTGCGGTTCCCTGAAACGCTGCAAACGCTGGATTTCTTCGCCTAGCGTCTCGCCTTCATAATAGTCCTCAACCAAATAAAATTCTTCATTTTCTTCAAAGTGGGCAAACAGGCGCGGTATCTGGTCGTGGCCTTGCCCTAACTTGTGCAGAGTTGTCGCTTCTCGGTCAAATAGACGCCGCGCTGTGGCTAAGTCGGCAGTTTGAGGCTTGAGCTGTTTGACGACGCATTGGGGGGTTCCCGGTAACTGCGTGTCAACAGCCAGATAAGCCTCACCGAAGCCCCCGCCTCCCAACCGCCTGATAATTTTGTAGCGTCCACCTAGTATTGTGCCCTGCATGGTGTTTGACCTAAGCGAGTTTCTATTTGAGCTTGAGCATTTAGTCCAGAGCGCCAAGAGGTGTACTTTGGCAGCAAGGATAACTTTTGGTGCCCCTTGCGATCTATTACCTACTAAAGATATTATATGAGATAGAACCTGTCAAAAAAAAAACTCCACTTGCCACTAACGGCACGTGAATAACGACACGTGAATGAGAGAAATTAAAGCAATACAGTCAGGCAAGGCTTTATCAAATTTTAATTATTAAAGGGAGAATATGTTTATGAATAGGCTAAAGCGTACAGGCCAGCTTAAAAGGTTAGCAGTCATTGTCGGACTCTCCGGGGCGATCGCACTCGATAGTTTCTCAGCCGCATTTGCCCAGCGGTTTTACCCTTATTATCGCTTTTTCAACCGGGGCGCTTCCTACGAATCACAGGATAATCCCACTTTAGTTGAGGGGCTAAGCAAAAACCGCAATCTAAAAACTTTTACTGCCGTCTTGCAGAAAGCGAACTTAATCCCCCTGCTGTCAGGAAATAATCAGCTTACCATTCTCGCACCGACAGAGGAAGCGTTTGCTGCCTTGCCGCCAGGGATGTTGGAAAAATTATTGCGGCCAGAAAACCGAGAACTGCTACAAAAAATTGTCAGGTATCACGTGATTCCTGGCGAAATCAGTGAGAGCGACCTCCTAAGTGGAGAACTGAAAACCCTAGACGGCACCACAGTCAAAGTTAGTCCTAGCTCTAGCGCCACTCAACTAATTCTCAACGACGCTACTGCTAGAGAATTGCCACTGTTAGCCAAAAATGGGGTGATTGTCAGGATTGACAGGGTACTCCTGCCGCCGGGCCTGATTCCCCTGGGCGCTACTTCCAGCAGCCCGCCGATCGACCCAGAAGAAACTGTTGTGACGCTGCCCGCCCCAGTACAACGGACAAGCTTTATTTGCGCTTCTGGCGCTAACGGTTTGCCCACAACTTATGCTGTCACGACACGAGGCAAAGTTCCTGTGATCCGCTGGTTCTCTGACTATTTCAGCTCAGGAGGGTTCACCCCGGAAAAGCGTTGCCAGGAGGTTTCTGCACGCTTCCAGAATTTTTACAACTCCGGGCAACTCAACTTCATCACCAGCGGTTACGTCAACGGGCAAGCGGTGGTGTGCGCGGTACAGGCTAGCGGGCGTCCATGTAGTGGCGCTAATGTACTATTTACCCTCAAACCGGGGTCGAATGCTGGGGAAACGGTACAGCGCTTGTTCAACATCCGCGCTGGCGCGAGCGGCCCTCTCTATGAAAGCCAAGACGAACCCAGCGCTGTTTACATTGACTTCAAGCAATTCCTGAATAGCACGGTGGTTGAAGGTGTTGGTGCAGCAGCCAGTCCCGACGCTCCTGCCCCCAACGCCTCGCCGGCTGGCGGTTTGGTTTGGTAGCAGGCAAGGGATTGGCGGTAAGGGAGAGAGCAGAAGTTTTAAGTTTCCTCCTGCTACCTTCCTCACGGGCACGGTTCTCCTAGCAAAATAGTGCCGCACCCGCCGGAGGGGTCATCTCTCACCCGGCTACCCAGTCCAGAAAAGGAGGAATATTCCTTGTAAATGTCGGGGATGACATCGCTGGGATCGTCAAATGCGCCTGAAGTGCGATCGGCGGCAATGTCAAACTCGAGGCGGCCGCTGCTGCCAAAAGGGACTTGAACGGCTTGACCAGCCAACCCTCTATTAATCAACTCAGCAGTAGGCATCTGCAAGTTGAAGGGTAAACGCAGTCTGCTCTGCTGTGTCAAGTCGATCGCCTGATTGACTTGCTGCGAACCGCTAAACCTCTGCCTCAAGCTGTTGGCGTCAGGCATCTGTCCGGGCGCATCCGGGCGCTCCCTCGATTCCAGGAAGCTGTTAGCGCTGCCCTCGCTGCCACAGGATTGCTTGTTGCTGCTGCCCAGGCCGTGATTGCCGACAAGACGGCCATCTTTGTCAAAAACAGGCCCGCCACTCATTCCAGCGCGAGTGCAGTCAGTGTAAAAGATGCTGTAGCCTTGGTTGCTGGCATCAGGCGAGAGTTTCGCCCCCACAGATCCCCATGCTAAACGCCTCTGCCTGCGGGAAACCGGGCGGACGCTTTGGCCAGCTTGAGCTTGCTCGAGTTCGGGATCTGGCCAGCCGGAAATGTAAACCCGATCGCCGATTTTGACTGTCCTGGCATCTCCTAGAGAAGCAACGGCGTAGTCTTTGGGGCTGGTAAAACTGATGATGGCTAAGTCGATGCCTTTGACGTTATCTTGGCCCTCATTGCGATCTACGGTTTCTGTACCGGGGAGGAAGCGATCGCGACAGCCGAATCGGATCAGCGCTCGCGCCTCGGCGATGCCTCTAAGCGGGCAACCCCTGCCGTCATTGACACCTTCGATTTTGTGAACTTCCCCATCCCAAGTGCGGATGCCGTAGAAGGGAGTCCCACCAGAGTTTTGCCAGAACTCTGGATTATCTAAGTACCTCTGCAAGAAGTTGTGAGCGACTGTTAAAACGTAATATTTATTGCCTTCACGAGCTACTATTGCCCCTGAACCGGGGTTCCAGACTTGTCTATTTTCTAACGGGTTATTGCGGTTCTCCTCCAAGTCCCGGCGCAACTCCGGGGTGAGTCCGGGCGCGATCAGCACCGTTGTCTGTCGGGCGATGGAATTGATTTCCTGTGGGGAGAGTTCCGCCACAGCAGGCATTGCTTGCAATCCTATGACGAGGCCAGCCAAAAGTTGTCCCACCATCAGTTTGATCGACAACATATTCACATTTCCTCATTAAGTTAGCTCATTTAAAACTTACGCAACTGGCATATAAAGCAGGGTGCATCAGAACCATCCATCCTCGATAGTCGTTGTATAACTTCGTCTGACGCACCCTACAAACTACAAACTAAATGTTTTTTAGATTACTAGCCTGGAATCATGCCGATGCTACTGCAAAGGCATTTTCCCGGCTCTATTTTCTCGATCCGCTTAGCGGTCAATTGGGCGGCCGATTGACAGGTTAGCAGGGCCCCTTGCCGTATTTCTATCGCCTGAATTTCGACTCGCTGGCACTTGGATAAAAATCGCTTGCGACGGGTTATTCGGATCGACTAACTGCACCGTTGCGCTGACAAAACCATTATTTTCGTTACCGCTGGCGCTGTATTCCCGAACGCCGATGACAGGACTTGGTATGCCATTGATCAATATCGTACCATTTACGTTCAAAGTTCCTCTTTGGGGACCAGAACCCGAAATGACATTAGAAAATTGCAGGTTAGTGCCGTCAGTGCTGATAAAAGATCCGTTCAAGAAAGCAGGATTATTTATCGGGTCGCTAGTTGTCCGGCGATTATCATTAATACCCACTGTGAGGGTGCCATTAATGCCTGTCGTGAAAACTCCAGACACAGGATCCAGAGTAATCGAAGACTTTTGCACGGCATCGCCAGAGAAGGAATTGTCTACCCCATCCAAGGCAGAGTTCAGGAAGTCCCCAAACCCAAACCTCGGCCTCCTCTCTTCTTCAAAAAATGCAGGCTTCGGCCGAGGGCGAGATGCAGCAGGTTTAGTTTGGGTTGCTTGTGAAATTAAAAAGCTGGTTGCCTTTGGCGGTGCAGTTTCGACCGCATTTGCTGGTGCTACCCAACTTAAACTGAGGAAGCTAAAAGCAGCAGGCAACACCCAGAGGCGGCCACCAGCTAAAATGCGCGTAATTTTTTGTTGAGTTGCCATTAAATTTTCCTCTTTTGCGAGTTAGCAGCTAACTACTACAGTAACAGTTAGAATCTGAAAGTCGTGCGGATTGTGCCGATATAGATCGTGTTGTTGCTGGCAAAATTGCCAGGGTTTGTCACTAAGAAGAAACCGGGCGTGACCGAAACAGAATCACTGAGGTTGAAGCGGTAGAAAGCTTCAACGTGCAGTGAAAAATCTTTGCCTCCCGGCAACCCAGTGGATACGGAAAAATCCTCGTACTGCACCAAACTGGGCGGCTGGCCGACTACGATCCCCAGCAAGTCTCCCTGCTGAACCAGGTCAGGAAATCCTAAAGCAACGGCAAAGGTCGTGCTGGCAGCGGCCGATTCAGTTTTGGAGGCATAGGCGCCCATAACACCGCCCCAAGTGGCGAAGGTGAAGCGAGGGGTAACGCGCCATTGAAAACTGCCGCCGACAGCACCGATATTTGAGCGCTGGTTGATGAATCCAGAAGCGTCAGCCGCGCCACTGCCTGTAAAGGTTCCCAAGCGGCCGTTGGGGGATGAACCGTAGATGGCGGTCAAACCAGTTTGGGCGCTATTGCCTAACAGGAATAAAAATTGCGCTCCGGCCACCCAGTTGTCTTTGCCAAATACCGCTCCCTGGCTGGGACTGCTACCATTTCTCGCGCCGTAAGCTAACTGCAAGCGGAAGCGCCGTCCGATCAGCCAGTCCATCCCTACGCCTGTATCTAAGTCGCCGATTTTTAAGATGGGGTTGGCTTCTCCGAAGCGGGAAATGGCTCCTCGGCCGCTGTCATAGAAGGGCGAGTTGGCGGTGAGGACGCTGCTGAGGTTAAAACCTGCGGGGCGGAGGGTGAGAACAATGCGATCGTTCAAGACTGGAAAGCGGTACTCTACCATTGAGAGCTGGATTTGGTTGGCGGTATCAGACTGAAAGGATAGCAGGGAAGTAAAGGTGTTGAGGGCGCTAGGTTCGGCAAAGCCTCGGCCTCGGAAATTCCCTGATTGCAGTTCGATTCGCAGCCTGTCTTTTCCTGTAAAGGTAGTGACAGTTTGCAGCCGCACCAAGTTTGTGAAGGCGAGGTTGGATTTGCCTTCGCCCGGAGGGTTCCCACCCCACGCTTGAGACAGCCCGAAGATCGCTTCCCCGCCAAAAATTGTCGTGGTGCGGGTAAAACGATTTGCTTCTAATTCTGTCGTCCGCGCTTCTAGCAAGTCAACTCGGCCGCGCAGGGTTGCTAGTTCCGCTGCAAATTCTTCTTGCAGCCGTTGGACGATGCTTAAGTCTTCTTTGGTGAGGTAATCCGCTGTGTTGCCTCCAATTTTGCTTCTAATTTGGTCTAAGCAAGCATTCAAGCCAGCAGCAAATTCGTAGCGAGTTAGTGCTCGATTGCCTCGGAAAGTACCGTCGGGGTAGCCCGCAATGCAGCCGTAACGCTCAACCAGCGATTGCAGGGCGCCAAAAGCCCAGTCTGTTGGCTTTACGTCTGAGAGTTGGGAAACAGATGTTACTTGCCTCATTAAGTTGGAGGCTGAATTGTTTTCTGTTTCTTGAACTACCTCATTGACAGGTCTCGGCGTACCGAGCGGGGCATCATTTAAGGATTGAGCAATAGCTGTTGCTGCTGCACTTGTTTGAAATTTGGGTTGTTGATTTTTCCGGGAGTCCGAAGGTTTTGCAGCGGACGTATTGGATGAAGTGTTTGGTATTGTTGGAGACAATTGTAATTGGTTATTGCCCGTAATAGCGATCGTATTGGATGAAGTGTTTGGTATTGTTGGAGACAATTGTAATTGGTTATTGCCCGTAATAGCAATTTTAGGCTCTGATATTACTGATTCTATGTCTGGATTTCTCTCGGTTGTTTCTAAATCCTGATCCGCTTGGTTATTAACCGTAATAGCGGTCGTATTGGATGAAGTGTTTGGTATTGTTGGAGACAATTGTAATTGGTTATTGCCAGTAACAGCGACTTTAGGCTCCGATATTAATGATTCTAGGGCTGGCTTGATCTCGTCGGTTGGTTCTAAAGCCCGATCGGCAGGCGATCGGGCCCGGTTGCTATTCCCTCCTGCTTCAAGGATTTGCGGTGACTCGACAGGGCGATCGTCGCTGCCAATATGTTCTCCGCTCATCAGGTTTGCTGATCGCGGTGTCGCCGAGGCGCGATCGGCAAATTTAGGAGGACTGCTCGATTTTTGCTTCCTGACTTCCCGATCTCCCCTAAGCGGTTCTAAACTGCTTGGAGCAGCCCCCGCAAGCTGCTCTTGGCTTGCAGCAAGAACCTGTGGCGCTGCTTCTTCGGCAACGTTTCCTTGCGACTCTAACGAAGGTAGATCCTCAGAAGTTTCGGCAATTGCCGCAGGCGATGCCAACAGGATTCCCCAGATGCTGTACAATAATAAATATTTTGCTTTCATGCTCGCTCCTCACACTCACAAGTTCTAGCTACCGTAGCTAAGCTGTATGTTACATTTTTTACCACTTTTTAGATTAAAAATATTAATTTTTCTTAAACAGCGCCGGATAGTTAAGAAGAGAAACATCTTTGACAAAAGTCAGTGGCAGTGTGAGATAAAAGATATAAGATTCATGGAAATAGCTCTCTATGCTTGTATCGCCAGCAATTTTAAAAATTCACAAGGGTAGCGAGCCTGTCTGGGAATACTCAGTTAATACTGAAGTCGTAACTATCGGGCGTGCTACCAACAGCGATTTAGTCATTAATGACCCCCTGGTGTCACGCCAACACGCTCAAATCAGTAGAAAAGGCGATCGCTATCAAATTACAGACCTCGGCAGCACTGACGGCACTCGCGTCAACAACATCCTGCTCCAACCGAACATTCCTCACTTCCTAGCAAACGGCGACACCATCAGCATTGGCAATAGCGAATTGCGCTTGATCGTTCAGGCAAACGCTCCAGAACCCACGGCTGTTGCAGTTCAAAAACCTTTAGATGAACAGGTCACAGTTGCCGCCAAACACCTGCTTGGCAATGAAACAGTCTTCGTCAGCCAGATCGATATGCGCGGCCGCCAAAGCCTGACAATAGGGCGGGATTCGCAAAACGACACGGCGATAGGACACCCATCCGTTTCTCGTTTCCACGCTCGCTTGCAACGGCAAAGCGGCTCGGTCATCATCAAAGATTTGAACTCGACGAACGGCACCTATGTCAACGGCCGAGCCGTTAAAGAAGAAAGGGTACTGAAAGTCAATGACAGCATCCGCATCGGCCCGTGCCGTTTTGTCTTCAATTTCGATGAAACTTTCGCCACTTATAACGAAGAAGGCAACCTGCGGCTTGATGCTGTCCACCTGACTAAAGTTGTGGGGAAAGGCACGAAACTGCTGAATGATATTTCCTTGAGCATTAAGGCGCGGGAATTTGTGGTGATAGCCGGCGTCAGCGGCGGTGGCAAGTCCACCCTCCTCGATGCCCTCAACGGCTTCCGGCCCGCTACCAGCGGCTCCGTCCTTGTCAACGGGGTTGACCTGTACAAGAACTTCAACGCCTACCGCAACGAACTCGGCTACGTTCCCCAGAAAGACATCATCCACCTGGAATTGACAGTTGAGCAAGCCCTCGACTACGCCGCCCAACTGCGGATGCCTGCGGACACCCGGCCGGCGGAACGGAAGCAGCGCGTCAAAGAAGTGTTGGAAGATTTGGGGCTGACTCATCGCAAAGACGTGCAAGTCAAGGCCCTCAGCGGAGGTCAGGTCAAGCGAGTATCGATCGGCGTGGAACTGCTCACCAAACCCAGCTTGTTCTTCCTTGATGAAGCCACCTCTGGACTAGACCCCGGCACTGAGTTCGAAATCATGCAGCTCTTGCGACAACTGGCAGACCAAGGCCGCACCGTCTTGCTGATCACCCACGCCACGGAAAATGTCACCCTCTGCGACTTGGTAATCTTCATGGCAGCAGGTGGCAGAGTAGCTTACTGCGGCCCACCACAAGACGCCACTACCTACTTTGGCGTGCAGAAATTCAATGAAATTTACCGAAAAGTAGAGCGGGAAGAGTCACCGGACTACTGGCAACAGCGCTACCTGCAGTCTTCCCATTATCAAAAATATGTAGTAGAGCGGCAGCTATCGCGACCACCAGCAGTCGCTGGCGAATTGCACCCCCCCCCTGCTAAACAACCGTTAGCTCATCGAGCTAAGCGGGTTTCGGCGATCAGAGAGTTTGCCATTTTGTCCCAAAGAAATCTAGCAATATTAATACAGGACAAAGCCGGTTTATTTTTAATGCTGGCCGTTGCTCCTACTCTAGGGCTGCTAGATTTTGTTACTTGGAAGCGCGACTTATTTAGCCTCGAAACAGGAGATGCAGGTCAGGCAATTACTATGCTCTTTGTCACAGCTCTCATTGCTGTGATGGTAGGCAGCCTCGCCACCATGCGGGAAATTGTCAAAGAAAACGACATCTACCGCCGGGAACGGATGATCGGGCTGCAAATCATCCCTTACATTTTGTCGAAAGTTTGGGTAGGCATTCTCTTGGCTTTGTATCAAGCTGCTGTCTTTTTGCTGTTTAAAAACTTGGCGATCGACTTGCCAGGGGGGACGGAAGCGTTAACAGGGATGTACGTCACCCTATTCCTCGCCTCGATCGCAGGCATGATGATGGGCCTATTTGTATCAGCTCTTTCACCGAACCAAAATATCGCACCGCTGCTGACTATCATCTTTCTCGTCCCGCAAATTACCTTTGGTGGCGGGATGCTATCCATCGACGCTCTTGGGGCTCCTGGCCGCCTCGTCAACCAAATCACCATTACCAAATGGTCTTTTGAGTCGCTGTTGACCCAGAGTAATCTGGGGAGTAACATTGTTGACGATCCATGCTGGCAGTTAAGCAAGGACGATCGCAATAAATTGTCGCAAACTGACAAGAAAAACCGCTGCGAGTGTCTGGGAGAAAAACTATTCAAGACTTGCAAGTTTCCCGGAATCAAGGGTAAATATGATCCTGTAATCGACCAAACCGAACCCGCGAAGCCACAAGATCCTGGGAAAGCGCCGGACAATCCCGCTGAGTTCGGTACTTATCAGGAAAAAGTTGATAGCTACAAAGCGGAGATTGACTCTTGGCAAACAGACTACAGCGAGTGGAAAGGGAAATACGAGGGAACGATTAAAGGCGGAGAAGCTCTCTTAGAGAACTTTTATAATAAATACGGCTCAATGTTCAAGGTTAATGTTAGGCAGTATTGGGCTATCCTTTGCTTGCAAAATTTGGCTTTGTTGGGTCTCACTTTAGTGGTTCAGAAGCGTAAGGATATCGTCTAATTCTGTGTAGTTAATTATCCCCTTTATGAAGGAGGCGGTTAAAACCGCTTTTATACAAACAAATTCCTAGCAGAGGGGACTAAGAAATCGGAAAAGTGTTTCACCCGGATTTGTTATTAGTAGGTTGGGTTGAGGTAACGAAACCCAACTTAATTGATTTTCATCGTGCTATAGGTAGAGTTTACCCTCCCGCTCTAGGGATAACTCAAAATGTCACTGGCGCTTTTATCCAAAGGAATTTTGATGGAACTCTCAATAGTGGTTATCTATAGCTGATGGTGTCAGTCTGCGGCAATTAAATAGGAGTAGCAGCGATGAATAGCAGTCCAAAATTTAATTTTAAATTAGCCGAGCGTTTCTTAGAAAACTACGCAGAGCCTCCTGAAGATCCATTGGGAGAGCTTTCTCATTTTGAAATGGGATGGCGACTTTTCTGCTTTGAATGCGACCATAAAGTTTTAATAGAAATAGGTGATGAGAAAATAGAGGCATTTTTAGATTTAGACATTTCCATGATGATAGAGAATAACTTTCCACAGGAAATTGCTAAGCTATCGCAAGGTCAAAAAATATCAATAGATTTTCCTGAGAGTTGGTTCATGATTAGGTTGCTTCCCACGGACGATCGCATTAGCTGTACTTTGAGCAAGTTTGGAACTTCCTGCTGGGAAAAGCATTTTGAATTCGATCGCACTCACGTATTAGATGTGCTGAGAGGTTTTCTTGAGGAAGTGATGCAGCTAGCTGTAGATAAGGGTTACATCACGTTGGAAGAGAAGGAGGAGTTTATTAGTCCGGCTTTTGCTAGCAGTACGGATGCTGCGGTATTAGGCAAGTAGTTGGTTTGGGTGGTGTTTTGGGCGATCGGTCTTTTTGTGGTTAATGAATATTTTAGCCTTGTTTAAAATCTAATCCCAGCGCTGGGATTGGCGATCGCACTATTCCCAGCGCTGGGAATAGGCGATCGCACTTTTTGTTGTCAATGAATATTTTAACCGCAGATGATGTACGGGCGAGACGCCCGTACCACAAATCATGTACGGGCGTCTCGCCCGTACCACAATGAAAGAGGATGTTTTGGGCGATCGCTATTGACGCAGAGGAAATGGGAGAGAGGAGCGATCGTGGCCATAGAATCCCGAACTCAACAATTTTTCAAGTCAAAAATCCCAGCGCTGGGATTTTTCGGATAAAAGCACTTGACACTGTGCGGCAATTTTTCATATTATAGGATTTATTCGGCTTAATCATTAATTACGGTTAGATTTTGTTGAAAACGGTTAGATAAAAAAATTACATATTATACCCTACTCCTAAAACAATGTCAACGACTTTGACATCAAATTTAATTTGAAAATTAGGAGTAGAAACACTTGTCATGTTAATTTTTAGTAGCTATAATCTAAAAAAGATGACGCCTTATTACAAATGCGTCACGTTGTTGTTTAATAACTAAGAAAATGATAGCACACAAAGATTCGCTAGTGCTAGTAATAGCACTGCTTCCTCATCCTCAAGCTAAAGAGTTAGCCCATCTGGTTAATCAGCTTCATCAAGATAGTCAAAGGAAGACACCGCCAGAGCGTCGGCTTGTTGCGAGGGCCTTGAAGCTAGCCGAGCGTCAAGGTATAAAACACAAACCGTACTTCAAAGGTATGGCTAATAAGGACATTCTCGGGTGGATTGATCAGCACTCTCCCAACCAGGAAATTAACTGAGAACAAAATAGCCTAGACAGCAGCCAGTCAGCTTACTGGCTGGCTTAGCTGTATCTAATCTACTTGTTGCAATTGCGAGTATCAATCCACCCAACACTTAGTCAAAGAAGCTAATGGCTAACATCCAAATTGCTGAAAACAGACAACTCAGTGAGCTATTTGAAATAGCACTCTCTGCTATAGCAAACTTGTTCCGCACTCTGCTTACAAAAATCGAAACAAAGGACAAAACTATCGAATTGCTTCAAATTGAGAATCAACAAAAATGCAAGGAAAATCTAGAACTACAACACAAGGTAGATTACTTACAAGATGAAAACCAGGAACTACAACACAAGGTAGATTCATTGGAGGAGGAGAACCTTGAACTGCGACAACGAGTAGATCCCTATTCGCCAGATTGTCTTTCGATTGAAGACTCTTCGGACGAGGAATATTAAACAGGGATGTAGGTAAATTCATCAAAAGTCCGATCGCCCTTTTCATCCCTAAAAATAGGAGAATGGAAAAAGGCGATCGCACTTCACCTAAATGCTTAATACGATCGCACTTTTTGCTGTTTTTCCTGCAAAAACTCCGCAAAGTCGCAGACTTCAGCCACTAACTCGTCAGGTAAATTATTTAAAACCGACAGTAAATGCTCTCGAATCCCCATCATTTCATCGGCAGATTTTACTAATTGCAACTGATGCGGATAAACTGTTTCAACACCAATCGTTTCCATAAATGCGCCCGGTTCATCCTGAGTTGCAGGCACAAAATCCCCGCCAACTTCTGCTTTCACCCATCCCCCAAATAATTCTACTAAATAAGCTTCACCGTTCTTGAAAACCTCAACAATTGTCCCGGCTGTTTGTGGCGGTGCAATCTCGCCATCAGCGAGGGCGACTGCTTCGGTTAAAGTCACTGCATCCAATAACTGAAATTTGCTCATTGCTGTCTCCCAAAGCGTTGAGGAAATGCGGTAACAAATCTAGCAATATCTTCACCAAATAAAACAATCCAACCTGTACGGATTTGCCAAGATACTCCCGATCGCCCTGTAAGTAAAATAATAGCTTGGTAGCGTTCTCCATAGTCATTCTGTCCGACTGGCTGTAACAATTCTAGCGAGATTTGGGCTATAATTGCGTCTCGAATCGCCTCCGGTGACTCAAACCCCATCACCTCCCGCCAGAATTTCTGCTTATCTCCGCCTACTCCTGCTTCCGTGGCACTGCTGAAGAGATATTGCGCCTTAGCAATGGGAAACTCTAAACGAGTGGGTGCATTCATAGCATTGACGTTGAGAGTTGATACTGGAGACTAGCTTTAATATCCTCTGCTTCCAAATAGGGATAAGCTGCCAAAATTTCCTCTACACTCATCCCATTTGCCACTAAACTCACTACCAAAGAAACAGTAATTCGCATTCCTCGAATGCAAGCTCTTCCTCCCATAATTTTTGGATCGAAGGTAATGCGATCGAACATCATATCCTCCCACTCTTCCTTAATGTCCCAATAGCTTATCCCGCAAATGCTTAATCCGATCGCGCAATTTACCCGCCTCCTCAAACTCCAACTTCTTAGCCGCCGCCTTCATCTGCGCTTCCAACCGCCCGATTAACTGAGGAATCTCATCCAAAGATAACTCGTTTACCTGTTCGTAAACCTCCTCCAACTGCTGAGAATTCAGCTTGCGCGACACGTCCAAAAACGCCAAAATCGCATTACTCGATCGCTTTTTGGCGATCGGCTGCGGCGTAATCCCGTGCATCTTATTGTACGCTAGCTGAATCCCCCGGCGTCGATCCGTTTCGTCGATCGCCTTAACCATACTATCCGTCAAATTATCCGCGTACAGAATAGCCTGTCCCTGAACGTGCCGCGCCGCCCTTCCAATCGTTTGAATCAACGAACGTCCCGATCGCAAAAACCCCTCTTTATCCGCATCCAAAATTACCACCAGCGAAACTTCCGGCAAATCCAAACCTTCACGCAGCAAGTTAACACCAATCAATACATCAAACTTACCATCCTGCAAATCTTGGATAATTTCGATGCGTTGAATCGACTGAATTTCCGAGTGCAAATACCGCACTCTAATTCCCCTTTCCTGCAAATATTCAGTTAAATCTTCCGCCATCCGCTTGGTTAAAGTCGTCACCAAAACTCGCTCATCCCGACTTACTCTCTCCTTGATTTCCCCCAACAAATCATCAATTTGTCCTTCCGTCGGGCGCACGAAAATTGTCGGATCTATTACTCCGGTAGGGCGAATTACTTGCTCTGCAACTCGGCCTTCAGATATTTCCATTTCCCAATCCCCAGGCGTAGCAGAAACAAAGATGCACTGATTCTCTTTTGCCCAGAATTCCTCTGCTTTTAAAGGGCGGTTATCTGCCGCGCTGGGCAAGCGGAAACCGTGTTCAATTAATACTTTTTTCCGCGCTTGGTCGCCGTTGTACATCCCCCGAATTTGCGGCACTGTGACGTGAGATTCATCTATCACCAACATCCAATCTTTCGGGAAATAATCAATCAAACATTCTGGCGGTTCCCCCGCATTTCTCCCTGCTAAATGCCGCGAATAATTCTCGACTCCGTTGCAGTATCCTACCTCGCGCAGCATTTCCAAATCGTAGCGCGTGCGCTGTTCCAACCGCTGAGCTTCTAATAGTTTACCCTGTTTTTCAAACTCTGCCAGTCGGTCTTCTAATTCGAGTTCTATTCCTTGACAAGCTGCCTCTAATTTATCTTCTGCCGTGACAAAGTGGCGCGCTGGATAGATATTTAAAGCCGTTGTACTTTGCAGGATTTTACCTGTTACGGGGTCAACGTAGCGAATGGCATCGATTTCGTCACCGAAGAATTCAACGCGAATAATTCTATCTTCGTAAGCGGGGCCGATTTCCAAAACATCGCCTTTGACGCGAAATTTGCCTCTGCCTAAATCTATATCGTTGCGGCTGTATTGGACGTTAACTAAATCTCGCAAAACTTGCCGCTGGTTGACTTCCATTCCTACTTGCAAAGGAATAGCCGCTTTCAGGTATTCTGCAGGCATTCCCAAACCGTAGATGCAGCTAATTGAAGCAACTACAATTACGTCGCGGCGTTCAAAGAGCGATCGCGTGGCTGAGTGCCGCAACATATCTATCTCGTCGTTAATTGCTGCCGTTTTCTCAATGAAAGTATCGGTGACGGCAATGTATGCTTCAGGTTGGTAGTAGTCGTAATAACTGACAAAGTATTCGACTGCATTGTTCGGAAAAAAATTTCGCAGTTCGTTGCACAGTTGAGCTGCCAGGGTTTTGTTGTGTGCTAGAACTAAGGTGGGTCTGCCGATTTTTTCAATCACCGAGGCAATGGAGAAGGTTTTACCCGTACCTGTGGCGCCGAGTAAGGTTTGAAATCGATCGCCAGCTTCGATGCCTTTGACAAGTTGCTCGATCGCTAGCGGTTGGTCGCCTGTGGGCTGGAAGGGCGCTTGCAATTGAAAAGATGCTGCCGCAGTTACCATAGGAAAATGTAGCTATTACCCATAAATCTTAACAAAAATGCAGATATTCTGCAATTTCTCTAAGAAAATAGTTAGACTTTTTGACACTCCCCAGCTATCAAGGCGAGGGGATTCTTTGTTCACAGACTCAACTTGCTTGCGACTGGATTTCTCCAGCCAAAGTAGAGGTCGAATCTCCCAAAGCGTTCGGGTCTTTGACCCAAGTTCCGGTATGCCCTACCGTACTCAAGGCTAATTTCAGAATGTTAATCGCGGCGTTCCAATCCCTATCCATAACAAATCCACATTCACAAACGTGGGTTCTTACGGATAGGGATTTTTTGACGATTGCACCGCAGTTAGAACATTTTTGCGAAGTATAAGCAGGATTGACAGCAACCGTTACCCTGCCAAACTTTACGCCAAAATATTCCAACCACTTCCTGAATTGATACCAACCAGCATCGTTAATCGATTTAGCCAGACAGTGATTCTTTGCAAGATTCTTAACCCTCAAATCTTCGTAGGCGACCAAATCGTTAGATTGGATTACGCAACGCGCTAGTCTCTTAGCGTGTTCTTCACGTTGCCTGCTTATTTTGAGGTGTACTCGCCCTAATCGATTAATTGCTTTCTTTCGGTTGGCAGAGCCTTTCTTTGTGCGAGAAACACGTCGCTGTCGAAACTTCAACCGTTTCTCGCTTGTTCGGTAAAACTTGGGATTTGGTTCAGTATGACCGTCGGAGTCTGTATAAAACTCTTTCAAGCCCACGTCCAATCCAACTGTTTTACCTGCTGGCGTTGTATCTACATTGTGATCAGCACTGATTGCCAACTGAACGTAGTAGCCGTCAGCACGACATATTAAGCGAACTCGCTTGATCTGATCGATTTGGTAGAAGTTAAGATCCCACGTCCCTTTTAGTTTGAGCTTGCCAATTCCCTTTTTGTCAGTGAATGTGATTTGCTTCCGAGTTTCTGAAAGTTTCCAACCGCTGACTTTGTACTCAACAGACCGACTGTTTTTCTTGAAAGTCGGATAGCATTTCTTTCCGGGAACGGCTTTCTTGCAGTTGTCGTAGAACCGAGCAATCGCAGAATAAGCCCTTTCCACAGAAGCTTGGCAAGCACTAGAATTCAAATCTTTGACAAAGGCAAACTCTTCTCTGAGCGCAGTGCTGTGCCGATACAAGTCTTTTTGCCCTACTCCTCGGTTGTCTATCCAAAATCGGATGCACTTGTTCCGAACGAATTGAGCAGTTTTGATTGCCTCGTCTATTGCTGCGTACTGATTTGGTTTGCCTTTAGCCTTGAATTCTAAAACGAACATCTTACGTGAGAACTCGCTACGTTAAAAGTCTAACACAAAGCCGTCCTATAAGGACGGGGCTTTAAACCCAAGTTTTTGGTAATATTATTTTAATCATCGGCCCAAATAGAAAGCAGAAAGCCCACAAAAGCAGTTGTCCGAACCCAGCAATCAACAGTAATAAGCGAGGAAAAGAATTATGGATACGAGGAGCACAGGTACAGGCAAAGGCAAAGCACTCGCCCGCCGCGGCAAAGGCAGTTCCAAAAGCCAACCGACAGAACCCACGGATGCCAAAGCAACAGGAATCCAACTTTATCGGCCGCAACTCATGCATGACAACCGCCCCGTCGGCCCAGACGATTTTACCATCAGCGAGACCGTCTCGATGTCGGGGAACCGCCCGATCGGCATTAGCACCCTGCACCTCAGCGAAACCTACGGCATTGTAGGCAATCGCCCGGTGGAATCCAGCGATTTTGAAGTGGTTGCTACACTCGGCAATCGCCCGATCGGCTCTAGCGCCATGCAAGTCAGCGAAATGTTCAGTATGTCCGGTGCTCGCCCTATTGCCATCAGCACTCTTCACATTGATGAAGTTTACTCCACAATGGGAGGAAACCGCCCTATTGCCTCAAACGAAATTGACGATAGCTCGACATTAATGGGCTTCTTAGATTAATTAGTCAGTTGTTAGTTGTTAGTTGACTGTTGTCAGTTGACCGTTGTCAGTTGACTGTTGACTGTTGTTATTTCTTATTTGTTACCTGCTACTAATAAGCAATAACCATAGCACTTCTGGGTTTAATGAGGTACGTCTGGTAATTGGTAATTGAGAAGGATGTATAGCGGTTTTCTCTTGAAGTGAAATGCTAATCTGTAGGGTGCGTCGCCCTCAGATGAGAAATGAAACTTGCAGATTTTTCCGGGCGACGCACCTTACCCTTATCAATAGCAGATATAACAATTTGTGGCGTCCAGAACTGTAATAATTACAGTCAACAGTCAACAGCAAACAGTCAACTAACTACTTCCCCAGACTCTGATATTTACTCAATAAAGCAGCAAAGCGCTTGTAATCCACAGGCTTCCTCAAATACTCCGCCGCTCCCAATTCCAAACCCTGATTTTTGTCGTCCAAAAAAGTTATCATAATCACTGGAATATCAACCAAATCTGGATCGGCTTTCAATGCCGACAGCACCGCCCAGCCGTCCATACTTGGCATCATCACGTCCAGAAGAATCGCGTCCGGCAGCAGCTCCTTAGCCAACAGCAGCCCCCCTTGACCGCTAGCCGACGATCGCACCCGAAATCCCTGTTTCGACAAGCAGCGAGTCATCAAATCCCGCGCATCTGGATCGTCATCAATCACTAGGACAGTAGCAGCATCGGGCAGATCCAGCGGTTGCGATCGCACTTCTGGTGGCTTCGCTTCTAACTCCTCGGAATACTCTGTCTGAATTTCTGGGATTTCTCGATCTTCCTGCACTTCTTTCGGGCTTGCAACCGCAATCGGCAACCGGATCGTAAAACTAGAACCGCAATCAAACTCGCTCTCAACCGTAATGTCTCCGCCCATCATCTGGCAAAACTTCCGGCTAATTGTCAGCCCCAAACCCGTGCCGCCGTATTTGCGGGTAGTAGAATCGTCCGCTTGAGCGAAAGCTCCGAACAGCCTCGACACCTGATCCTCAGTCATGCCGATGCCGGTATCGGTTACTTGAAACACGATCGAAGGCTGTTGACAGCGAGAAGGATCTGCCGAGAGTTCTTTGGAATTGCCGCGCGGCAAAACCTCCCCTTCTTCCTTACAAACATTAATCGTAATTTTGCCTCGATCGGTAAACTTAGCAGCATTGCTCACCAAATTTAACAGCGCTTGCCGCAGCTTCGACGAATCGGAGTAGATCGTGCCAATATTGCGATCGCAATTGACGATCAAAGTATTGCCATTTTTCCCTAGCGTCGGTTGAACAGTAGTGACAACCTGCTCGATCAAATCCAACACCTCAAAAGTCTCCAAGAAAAGAGTCATCTTTCCTGCTTCAATTTTAGAAATATCCAGGATGTCACTAATAATGTTGAGCAACTGCTTGCCTGCCATATTAATGCTTGCCAAATCCATCACAAACTCTTCTTCGCCAAGTTCCAGAGCCTCTTCTTGTAGCAGCTCGCTGTAGCCGATAATCGCATTCAAGGGCGTCCGCAACTCGTGAGTCATATTTGCCAAAAAAGTGCTTTTCGCCCGGTTGGCAGCTTCGGCAGCATTCTTCGCGACTTCCAATTCCTCCGATCGTTCCTCTAGCTGCCGCTGCCGCACTTCCAAACCGTTGAGCAAACTGCTAATTTGCTGAGCCATTGTATTGAGAGTAGAAGATAGCACCCCGATCGCGTCATTAGAAACCACAGGCGATCGAGCCGTCAAATCACCGCTTGCCATCTGTTCGGCAGTTTGCCGCAGCAAGCCGAGATTCCGAATAATTGCCGACACAGACACAAAAGCCACTATCCCCGCGATCGAACTCAAAACCAAAGCCCCCAGCAGCCAGTGCTGAGTGCGGCTCGCCACAAAGAGAGTTTGCTGCACCAGCACCCCCATTGCTGTCTCAGAAACCCCCGCCCCCGGAGCTGAGGCAGCTTTTATTGCCAGCAAATAGTTCTTCATATCCACAGAACCCATCCACCCGACTCCCACCGCCATCCAAGTTATCAGTACCAAGATGACAAACAGCCCGCTCAAAGAAGCCCGAGTTCCCAAAGAAATCTGCCTCGGAGCAAATGCCGCCGCCCAAGGATAGGCTTTGAGAAAAGGATCTGGCGCAACCGGTGCGCCGGAATTCCAAATCTCCTCAATTTGACCGTCCAACCTCACCTTACCAATCCGCACTGTTTTCCAGGTATGCTGAGTTTGGGCATCTATTTTTACCTTGCCCGAAGGCGCTGCAAACTCAATATTTTTAGCAGCCGCCCTGACTTTAACCACATTTGTGGAACCAGCTTTTTCTACTGCTTGCTTCCACAGGTAAACGCCCAAATAAGCCGCTTCGATCGGGTCATCCGTGACTCGATTTTCCCCGTATCGGGCTTTATAAGCCTTGACAAATTTACGATTTTCTGATGTATCCACCGTTTGAAAATAGTTCCAAACCACCAAGTGTCCCGCAATATTGGACGGCCCGATCGCCCGCACTTCCTCTTCTGCTACGCTGACCGACATCACCGGCAAATCATCGGGTTTCACGCCAACTTCCCGCAACTTTTGGAAAAAAGCCACATTGCTATCGCCGTTGAGAGTGTTGAGAATAGCATCGGGTTTCACTGCTAAGATATGTGCGATCGCCTCGCCCACTTCCCTCGAACCCAGCGGCAGATAAACTTCCCCCGCCAACTCTCCCCCCAGTGCCGCCAGTTGAGCTTTCACAATCAGATTTGCCGTGCGGGGAAAGATATAATCCGAACCCAACAGGAAAATTTTCCGCTTCCCCTGTGCCAGCAAGTAATTCACCCCAGGCACAATCTGTTGGTTCGGGGCAGCACCAGTGTAGAAAATATTCTGACACTGTTCTAGCCCTTCATACTGAACCGGATAGAACAGCAACCCGCTGCCGTGCTCGAAAGCCGGCTGTACAGCTTTGCGGCTCGCCGAAGTCCAACAGCCAAATACCACCGCCACCTGCGCTTCTAGGAGCAATTGCTTAGCTTTTTGAGCAAAAGTCTGCAAATCGCTGGCTCCATCTTCTATAACCGCTTCCAAGGGGCGTCCGAGCACCCCTCCCGCCGCATTAATTTCCTCAACAGCCAACAGCGTCGCATCTTTAACTGAAATTTCGCTGATGGACATCGTGCCCGTCAGCGAATGCAACACGCCTATTTTGATCGGCTCACGAGTCGGGCCGGCTGCTTCGAGGGGGTTACTGCTCCTTGCTCCCATAGGGTTTTAGATATTTTTTTTTACTAATAACAGAAATTTTAGTTCGATCCTGCTGGAGGTTAGCCTTGACGCTCACTCTTGTTTAGCAGATTATTTAACCCGATCGGCACCAAACTTGCCAATTGCGGCCCCCTGTTGATTTTAACCGTCAAACTGCTCTACATCTGACTTAAGTCTGCATTAAATCTGTCGCCTATTTCTCTCTTCATCTTTTACCGATGTCCAAAGAGCCTCATCCAACAACATTCGACACTTAATGCCATCGCGCGCGCCGCAGAAAAATTGTCCCCCCCTCCTCCCCAAGGCTGTTTCATTCTCTTGTAGGGGCAATCCCCCCGTGGCTGCCCCAATCCCCTCGTGAAGAGCCCCAATCCCACCAAATCCCTAACAAATCGTGGATGGATCGGGTCGGCATTCAGCGCACGACAAGAGTCAAAAGGCTGGTTTTCCTAACAATGAAACAGCCCTGCCCTCATACCTCTCCCCTACTCATTCACGGCCCGCGCCTTGCGACTCACCAAGCAATCTCACGCACTATTCCCCTTCCCCTATCTCCTTTCGGGCTCATGGAACTTTCCGTAATTTATCTTAACTATAAAACTCAAAACTCAAAACTCTTCACCAGCCCCTATCTCCCTTCAGACAGAGGGAAGCCTTCATGATTTCCCTTATTATAAATATAAGGTTAACTTGTAACTAGCCTGGTTAAAAATAAATTTTGCAAACAATAGGGTCAAGACAAATGAATATTGAAGAAAATGCGACCCACACTGGCAGCGAAAATCAAGTAACGCTACCAAAATCAAAGGAAACATTGCTCGGCGAGGAAACAGAAAAAGCCCTCGGTCAGCAAAAACAAGAAAATGCTCAAACTATGCGCGCTGTCGAACAGTTGAAAGAAGAACTTCAGCACAAAATAGATGAAGAATGTCATCACAAGGTAAATTAAAACTAATAGGTTTTTTTTCTGGTGTGGGTAAGATGGGGTCTTGCCCACACCCGCCTTTTTAAGACCGAATTAAATAAAATTTTAAAAGTATAAATTCTTTTGGGTTTAAAAAAATAGTCTTGGACGCACGGGCGACCATCCAGCAGTTTTTTACAAAAATACTTGATTGCAGCCAGCAGAAACGGTAAAAAAACAATAATTAAGTATGAAAGTCGCAGTTAGTTCAAGACTGCAAATAACTGTTCCCTATGCCATATTCCATATTCCATATTCCATTTGTTATTTATTCTTTCTTCCTAGAGGTAGAGTGCAACGCAGCCCCTAGTTACCTATGATGAGTTTATTAAGTAAAAAATGTCTGAGATACAGATAGGGAGAAACCCATGAGCACTAAAGATAGAGCAAATGCAACTGGCGACAACATCGCAGGCAAAGCTCAAGAAGCCCTAGGTAATGTTACTGGCGACCCGAAGGATAAAGCAGAAGGCAAAGCCAAGCAGGCAAAAGCTGAAGCGGGTCACGCGATCGAAGATGTAAAAGATGAGCTCAAAAAGAAACTAGACTAAGCCTAATACTAATTGAGAGGGTCGAGCAACCTGACCCTTTCAAGTATTCAAGTTGTTTTCAGAAGGGAGGAAAAAAGGTGAGTTTATTGCAGCAGAGTCGCAAAATGATTGCGGGCTTACTCTTGGTTTTAATGCTGGCAGTTACTACTGCGTGCGCGCCCAGCGTTTCAGCCCAAAAACCGACTGATGTACCTGTAGCAATTGGTGGCAGTCAGGGTTATTACGCCCAGCTAGAACGTGGCAATACCGCCGCAGGTCAAGATTTTGGTCAATGGGTAACAAAGACGGCTCAGGGCTTGGTTCAGGATGCTTACGTCCGCGACAATAACAAATTGGGAGTTGTAATTACCCCGCAAGTCCGCCCGACTGAAGTGAAAGATTTGGCGAAATCTTTAGCACAAGGTTTTCACCGGAATTTCCCAAATCAGGATGTAAGTGTTTTGGTTTACGCTCCTGACAAAAAACTGATTTTGACTGCTAAGTACGACCAGCAATCAAATCAGATTGAATACAAATCTTGACCGGTTAGCAAGCTTAAATGATAGCCGCGTGGCGGTTTAATATTCCGCAGTTTTTTGAAGGCGAAACAATCTCAATTTAAGACTGAAATGTTGTGTAGATTGGAAGAGAGTTACCATGAGTAGCAGCGATAATTACAAGAGTCAAATCATGAAAGATTTGGCCCAGGGCGATCGAGAAATGATGCCGGAGACAACTGGTGAAGATTACGAAAATTTTGACGATTTTGCTCAGAGAACTTCGCCGGCTCAGCGCAAACAATTATTTGGGCGTTCGCTGAATCACGACTCGCTCCCGCCGGCTCAGTTGGAACCAGAATTGCAAAAGGCGATCGCCCAAATTAAGCCAAACGAACGCGACGATGTAGCGCGGGAATTCTTCAAGCATTTGGGCAAGAGAGGATTGGACGATCGCCAATTGGAAAAGCAGCTAGGACTTTCTACCCACCACGCCAGCCGCATGAATGCTGACGATGTTACCAAGCTGGCCTCCTTCACCTATCACAATCACCCGGATATTTTCCAAGAAGTGCTGGCAGAACAGCCGAGTTTGATGAAGTTTTTGGGAAATCCAGTTGTTGCTGGTATTTTGGGAATAGTTGCCGCTAAATGGCTCAACAACCGCAAATAATCGAGCAAACACTTTCACTCTTGACTGCCAATCTTTTTGATTGCAATTAGATCAATTCCGGTGGTGTCGGAATGATATAGAAGACACGGCAGTGCCGTTTCCCTACCGCGATTAATTGTAGGGAGACGGCACTGCCGTGTCCTGATTTCGGGTAAGATTAATTCCGATGCCACCGGAATTGATATTACTAATTATTCGTCACATATAAAAATAGCTGCACAGCAGTCAACAGCGGCACACCTGACACTCGGCAAAATTAAATGTAGGATTAAGTGTTGCCTTGATACTCCCCAGGGCTGAAGCCACGAGGATTCTTGACGTATTCCACAAAGGGACTCTCAAAGGCGTCATCAAATCACCTCTAGACGCTCAAAACAACTACCAGTACAAAAGGTATTGCAATTGCGCTTACTTTTAAATTGTATTTGCTTGCTTTCGGAGTCCATCACTTTCGCCAGATAGGTACGCTTCACACTCTGCCGTTACTTGTCAGTTATACAGGCTTACTACGATCGTAGTGGTGGCTCACTGTGCCGGGATTTCTCCGATACTAGAGTGTTTCAACACGTAGATGATTGTTCTTACTTACAATTTAATTCTAACACAACCTTTCAATTAGTTATGTAAAATATTGAAGGCGGTTGAAACCGCTGGCGACTTCCTCCCCAGGTCTAAAGCCCGGGGCTTCCGTCTCGTTATTTGGTGAATGATCGAAAAAGATGAACATATCTACTATTTGGCGAAGAATCCGCAGCCAGCAAGCCTTCTGCTTGGCTGCACTCCTGGCAGGTTGCCTCCTATTTATCGGTTGTTCCCCCGCCCAGTCAGCGGCTGGCAATTCAGTCGATCCCAAGTTAAAAGAGCAAGTTTTGCAGATTATCCGCGAAAACCCGCAAGCAATTTTAGATTCGGTACAAGCGTACCAGCAACAGCAGCAGCAGTCTCTCAAAGCAGCGCAGCAATCATTTTTGCAGGAGATGAAAACTAATCCCAAATCTTCGATCGGGGATTCTCCCAGCACGGGTTCAGCTTCGCAGCAGATTGTACTTTTAGAATTCTCTGACTTTGAATGTCCCTTTTGCGCGCGCGCTCACGATACTGTCAAGCAGTTTATGGCAAAACACCAGGCCAAAGTTACTTTAGCTTACAAGCATTTACCCTTGACTTCTATTCACCCTCAAGCGCTGCCAGCAGCTAAAGCAGCTTGGGCGGCCCAACAGCAGGGCAAATTCTGGGAATATTACAGCGCTTTGTTTGAGGGGCAGAAACAGTTAGGCGAACCATTGTACGGATCGATCGCCCAAAAGCTCAATCTAAAATTAGATAAATTCAACACCGATCGCAACAGCCCCGCCGCCGAAGCCGCCATTGAGAAAGACGTGCAACTCGCTCAACAACTGGGCATTCAAGGCACTCCCTTCTTTATTATGAACGGTCAAACTTTCTCCGGGGCGGTCGAGCTTTCTGAGATGGAAAGCATTCTCGCCTCTGTCTCGAAATAAGTAATTCCTGAGTCTTGGAAACCGAGTCTAAAAATGCGTTCCCAGCCTGCTTTGGCTGGGAACGAGAAAAACCCGAAAAACTCGAAAAATCTTTGATTAAACAGCAGCCAACTCAGGAGTCGGGCGCTTGCTGTGGCGGATACCCTCGATCGCGCCTGCGTAATCATTCGCCTTAAACACAGCAGAACCAGCGACGATCGCATTTGCGCCGGCTTCCAAAACCTGCCAAGTATTGTTCCCCTTCAAACCGCCATCTACCTCAATCCAAGGATCGAGGCCCTTGTCGTCGCACATTTTACGCAACTGGCGAATTTTCGGCAAAACAGCCGGGATAAAACTTTGACCGCCAAAGCCCGGATTGACGCTCATAATCAGCACCAAATCGCAAAGTTCCAGCACGTACTCGATCAACTCCAGCGGCGTCGAAGGATTCAGAACCACACCAGCTTGCTTGCCCAATTCCCGAATTTGGCCGAGGGTGCGGTGCAAGTGAGGCGAAGCATTATGCTCGGCGTGAACCGAAATAATGTCAGCACCAGCCTTAGCGAAGTCCTCCACGTACTTCTCCGGCTCCACAATCATCAAGTGGACATCGATCACCTTGGTAGTAACAGGGCGAATTGCCTCAACAATCAGCGGCCCGATAGTAATATTAGGAACAAAGCGACCGTCCATCACATCTACGTGAATCCAGTCAGCCCCAGCTCGATCGACAGCCTGAATCTCTTCTCCAAGACGGCTAAAATCGGCTGATAATATGGATGGAGCAATAACGATGGGTTTTTGGGATTGGGTCATGGCTAAGTCTGTTCTCCTGACTGCTGTGCTGTATCCAGTTTATCAAAATACGGGTCTCCGGGTCGAAAAGTTGCCAACGATCGATCGCCAGATCCCTAGCACCGAAAAATTTTGCCTGTGATAGACAAGTTTTGCGATCGCACCAGCCCTGCTATCGGAATTTTGGTTTAGGATATAAATTTTCCCTCTAACAAATAACTTGTGTGCAAAATCCGACCTTCTGCAAATTTTGAGTACCGAAATTATGAAAAAAACAGATCCCTTAGAAAATCCTGAACTCGATCGTGCCAGTCTGTTTGTATTAATGATCCCAGTCATCGGCTTTTTCCCCGCCCTGTGGACTCTTTACCGCCGCCAGGGTAGTCCCGAACGCAAAGCCATCAGCCGCTTGGCAATTGCCCTTGCTTTTAGTTGGCTCTTAGGACATATTCTTTTAGAAGCTGGAGCGATTTCTGCGGAATCTCGGACACTTCCCATGTTATTAATGAGTAGCCTGCTAACAACCAGCTATTTCATCGTTGCTCTGGGACTGATGGTTCGCCTCTGGAAGCGTCAACCGCTATGGTTGCCCGGAATTAGCCGCGTAGCCGAGCAAGTAGTAGGCAAACATTTATCATAATTTAGGGTTCTTTTAAGCCCCTACCCTATTGATTGAGTGCGTCTTCAGCTTGATACTACATATTGCCATTATCTTTTTTATTTTTGTTGTGTGTGAGGAAGCCAGTGCCAGCTCAAAAAATTCCTAATCAAGACCCTATCCAACAATCAACTGCTCAACCTGCAACCAAAAAAGCTTCCCAGCCCCATCGAGGCCGCTGGCTGGGTTTTGGTTTTGGTTTGGCTGGAGTAGCCATGCTCTCAGCCACAGCCGGAGCATTGCTAGCCGTCTCCCTTTCCACAACGCCGCTTCAGCAACAAAAGTTGAGCCCTGAAGAAGCGGCAGTATTTTCTCAAGGCGACATGGCAAAGCTCAACATGAAGATGCCAGAGCTGACTCGCCCAGTTAATATTTTAGTTTTAGGACTTAAAGTTCTGACCTCTGACATCGAAGGAAGTGTCAACAAAGATGTCGGACACGAGGTTTGGGAAAACTCATTTAAGGGCTTAACCGATACCATGCTGTTGGTTAGGTTTGACCCTCAAAATAAAAAGTTAAGCGTGCTTTCCATTCCGCGAGACACCCGCACCTATGTTGAAGGTAGAGGGGAGGTGAAAATAAACGAAGCTAATTACCACGGGGGCCCGGCTTCGGCAGCGAAGTCAGTCAGCGGACTCCTGGGCGGTGTGGGAATTGACCGCTATGTCACAGTTAATATTCATGGCATAAAAAGTTTGGTCGATGCCCTGGGTGGCATTACTATTAATGTCCCTAAAGACATGAAGTATACCGATCACAGTCAGCATTTATATATAGATTTAAAGGCTGGCAAGCAGAAACTAAACGGCGAACAAATCGTGCAATATTTGCTTTACCGGCACGACGATTTGGGTGACATCGGGCGGGTGCAGCGCCAACAATTGTTGATGCGGGCTTTTGTGGAACAGGAAGTAAATGTAGGTTTGCTGTCTCGACTACCGAAGATTTTATCGGTGATTCAGTCTCACCTTGACACGAATTTGAGTATAGAAGAATTGGTGGCTTTGGCTGGTTTTGCTACTCAAACCGATCGCGCTGGCGTGCAGATGTTGATGGTTCCCGGCAAATTTAGCGATTCTAAGGACTACAAGGCAAGTTTTTGGTTGCCAGACCAATATGCCATCGAAACTATGGTGGCGGAACATTTTGACTTCGGCCAAAATACTTGGACAATTGAGAATGCTGATTCGACTTTTCTGAAAGTGGCGATTCAAGATAGTACCGGCGATCCATCGGCTGTTGAAGCTTTTGTCAATAATTTGACTCAAGCGGGTTATCGGAATGTTCAGGTTTATAAAGCTTGGCCCGAACCGCTGGAGGTAACTACTCTAGTAGCTCAACAAGGCGATCTTAAAGGTGCTCAAGCGATTCGCCAGTTTTTGGGTTTTGGAGATGTGCTGGTTGAGAGTACCGGTTCTTTGCAGTCCGACGTGACAATTAGATTGGGTAAGGATTGGTTGGAGCAAAAGGCTCAGTCCGGCAGTGCGGCTAAGTCTTTTTAAACTGGATTTTAACTAGGGTATTTGTAGGGACACAGCAATGCTGTGTCCTCTTCTTTTCTGTTGGTAGAGATGGAGGCGATCGCTTTTTTGTCGATTTACTGATACTATATTTTTGAGTGATGATGAATCACGATCGCAATACCGATACTTCCCTCCGCAACCTGAACTGAAACAATAATCAACGAGGGAAAGCTTAAAATATTTTATAAAGGTAGGGTTGATGAACAACGGTCCTAAAATAGACCGACAGCGGGAACATCAAGCAAATGAACGCACGTTTCTTGCATGGTTGCGAACTTCACTGGCTTTAATTGGTTTTGGGTTTGCAATCAGTCGGTTCAGTTTATTTCTCCGTCAATTTCAAGCTACAGTGACTCAGCAAGAAGTTTCCTCCCCTCCCTTCTTCAACTCAGAAACTTTAGGGCTGAGTCTGGTAGTTTTTGGCATTGCGGTGATTGCCTTAGCAGCATGGCGTTATAATCGAGTTTTCTGGCAAATTGAGCGAGGTGATTATCGCCCAAATCGTGTGCTAGTTTGGATTCTAACTGGAGTTGTAATGATTTTAGGAACGTTAAGCATTCCGTTGTTGCTATGGCGCGATCGCGGAAATATAGCTCCCACTTCAACTCCTAAAAACTCTCAATTCTAAGTTAACCCGATCGCTTAGCTAAAGTGCCTATTTTTTTGTTGATTAAAGGGGCCGATTTTCGGCAAATCTCGATCGCTCTTTAATCCAATCGAGTAAAATAGGATTGACCAATTCCGGCGCTTCATCCTGGGGACAATGACCTACGCCTTCCAAAGGAATAAACTTTTCAACAGCCGGAAACTTTGCCAATTCTCGCCCCAATGCGATCGGCTCCCAAGGGTCATCTGTCCCCCACAAAATCAAAGCAGGACAGCTTAAACGCGGCAACAAATCCTCCGGTAGCGGGCCTTGAGAATAACTGATAAATGCTACAAATACTTCCACTGCGCCGCTGTCTTTAGCAGGTTCCAGCAGCATATTTACCAGTTCGTCGGTGACAGATTCAGGACGGCGATATGCTTGCAAAAGCACTTTTTTTACTGTTTTTGGCGTTGCTAATTGTTTAAAAAATAATTGACTTATCCACTTGACATTTAAAACTTTTTGTGCAATTGGCGCTCCGAAACTGCGATACCAAGGCAATTCGGCGCGTTTGCGATCGTGCAGCAAGCGCAGGGAACAATTGAGTAAAATTACGCCCTCAGCAATATCGGGAAAATCCACTGCTGCTTGCATAATTGCCACACAGCCGATCGAATTTCCCACCAAAAAAGCCGGCCCGCCCGCAACTTCCCGACAAAAATCAGCAATTAGCTGTCCCCAAGTTTCAAAAGTATAGTCAATTTCAAGCTTGGGCGCGGGTTTAGCAGAAGCGCCAAAACCGATGAGGTCGATCGCATAACACCGACAATCAGCAGCCAGCGCCGGCAAATTCTTGCGCCAGTGGCCCCAAGACGCACCGAAACCGTGAACAAACACCACCGCAGGCCCCTGGGAACCTGCAGCCTGGTAGCAAATCGGAAAGCCTTTCCACAGCCAAGTTTGAGGCCGGGCAGCAGTTAACGTAGAAGAAGTCATATAGGTAAAAAAGTGAAAATTTAAGAGTTGGAAGGACTTCCGTCATTACTACAAACCGTATCGCAATTCGAGGCAACCACGGAGACATAAATCGCAAACCTTCATTCCCTCCTCCCTCTGCGCCCTCTGCGCCCTCTGCGGTTAAATCCTCTTCCTTCTTCTTTGCAGTTAGAGCCGCTATTATGCCACCATTAAAAGTGCTGAATTTTTTGCCTTATTGAAATTTCCCCTATGCCAACGATCGCCCCAACTTCCGTCGTGCCGTTTCTCGGTTCCGAAATTGTACCCGACTACGACACTGCTAAAGTAGTTATCTTACCAATTCCTTACGAAGCTACCACCACTTACCGCCGGGGGTGCGAAAACGGGCCCGCTAAACTTCTAGAAGCTTCTCATCAACTCGAGTGCTACGACGAAGAATTGGATTCCGAAGTTTGCTACGATGTCGGAATTTATACACAAGAGCCGATCGCCGATACTCGCAACAGTCAACGGGTTTCATCCTCAGAAATGCTGCAAGTCACCCAAGCAGCAGTCTACCAGCTAGTTACCGAAAATAAATTTGTGATCTCCCTCGGAGGCGAACACAGCATCACTGCCGGCGTTGTCGAAGGTTATCGCCAAGCATACCCGGATGAACCTTTCACAGTCGTGCAAATCGATGCCCACGGCGACTTGCGGCACGAGTACGAAGGATCGATTCACAACCACGCCTGCGTGATGCGACGTGTTGTAGATATGGGCTTACCGACACTGCAAATCGGGATTCGCGCTATCTGCAAGGAAGAAGCAGACTTGATTAAAGCAAAACAGCTAAACGTGATTCGAGCCAGAGAAATCGCTACTCAACCGGATTGGGCAGATCGGGCAATTGCCAGCATAACAACTAAGCGAGTATTTTTGACGATCGACTTAGACGGCATCGATCCGACTTTAATTCCAGGGGTGGGAACACCCGAACCGGGCGGGTTAAATTGGTATTCCCTCACCGCATTTTTGCGCCGCATCTTCGAGTCCTACGAAGTAATCGGGTGTGACATTATGGAATTAGCACCTATTGTAGATTCTGTAGTCTCAGAATTTACCGCCGCCAAATTAGCATACAAACTTATTGGATACCAAGCTCTGGCTCAAGGTTGGCTAAAGCCAGACGAGGGATAAATCGCGAAGCACGAATCACAATAGGCTGTTGGCAAGGCTAGAATTAAGCTAAAGCTAAACAACAGCCAATTTTATTCGTGCTGATTGTTTCATCTTTCATGCTGGCAAATACTGCTCTTCACCTCCTGAAAACATGAGTTTACTAATGGATACAACGGGTACTCCCATTAACGGCTACGCTCCCGATTTTGAACTGCCGGGAGTTGACGACGAAGTTCACCATTTAGCTCGATATTTAGAAAAATTTCGGGCGATCGCGGTGATATTTATGTGCAATCATTGCCCTTACGTGCAGTTGTATCTCAATCGTATGAAAGAACTTCAAGCAGATTTTCAAGCTCGAGATGTTACTTTAATCGGGATTAATGCTAATGATGCAAACCAGTATCCCGACGACAGTTTTGAGAATATGAAAATTTTTGCCGCCAACAATCAACTCAACTTCCCGTACATCCGGGATGTTGCTCAAGATGTGGCTGAAAGTTTTGGGGCTTCTAAAACGCCGGAGGTTTTTTTGTTAGACCAAGACGGCAAACTGCGCTATAAAGGTTTAATTGACGACAACGGTGACGATCCGGCGGCGGTGCAGGTTTCTTATCTGCGAAGTGCGATCGACCAATTGCTCAACAGTCAACCCGTTGAGCCTTCAACTACAGAGGCGATAGGCTGTTCCGTCAAATGGCGATCGTAGTCATTAGTCAGCAGTCATCAGTCATTAGAAGATGATAATCCTGGACAAACAGAATCTACTTGTAAGGTGTGCACGGCGCACCTTACTACTACAGATAGTGTAGATCGCCCTAGGGCAAATTATAATACAGCCTTGTGGAAAGAAAACGCATTTTCAACTCGATCGTCGCAGCCGCTGTAGCGCTGACACTGCTGATTGCTTGGAACTTGTTTAAAAGCGTTTCCCCAACAACAACACAGAAGCAAACGTCCTTAACCCTATCCGCTGCTATCAGCCTCTCGAAAGCTTTAGGGGAAATCAAAACTGTTTATCAAAGCAGTAATCCGAATTTTACTATTACTTATAATTTTGGTGCTTCCGGCGCCCTCGCACAGCAAATTCAGCAGGGAGCACCGGTAGATGTATTTTTCAGCGCCGCCACCAACCCAATGGATGCTTTGCAGCAATCTAACCTACTAATTAACGACACGCGCCGCAATTTGCTGACAAATCGCCTGGTTTTGATTACTCCTAAAAATGGCGTAGTTTTGAGCGATTTCAAACAGTTGGCAGATGCCCGAATCAAGAAAATTGCGATCGGCGAACCGAAAAGCGTACCTGTGGGCCAATACGCTCAGGAAATGCTAAATAAACTTGGATTGTGGGGGCAAATACAGCCAAAATTAGTGCTAGGAAATAACGTCCGCCAAGTGCTGACATTCGTCGAAAGCGGTAACGTTGATGCTGGTATAGTTTATGCAACTGACGCCACAGCCTCAGACAAAGTAACTGTGCGGCTAACGGCTGCCGAAAATTTGCATTCGCCCATTGTTTATCCGCTGGCAGTTATCAGAAACAGCCGCAATCCGGCTGCTGCGAAAGCGTTTGTTGACTTTTTGGCGGGCGATCGGGCTAAAATAGTATTTCAGAAATACGGATTTGGGATGGCTCACCAATTAGTCTCATACAACTGAGATGTTGCACCATTCTCAATTACTTGTTTAGCAACAGGCTTTTCGGCCTGTTCCACAAGAAAATTCACTCTTTGTGGAACAGGCCGAAAAGCCTGTTCTTGAGAATGGTGCAAGATGTGAGATACAACCAAATTTTGTAGGGGCGGGTTTTACAAACAATATCTAATTCCCGCCAACAATCTATATAAACCCGCCCCCACACAACAGATAACCTTGTGTATTCAAAGAGGTACATTTCGATTTGCCCTTGGGTGGGGGCGGGTTTACGAGATTATTGGTATTAGCCGAAGATTGTTGGTAAAACCCGCCCCTACCAGCGTTTGTTGACTTTTTGGCGGGCGATCGGGCTAAAATAGTATTTCAGAAATACGGATTTGGCATAGTTCGCCAATTAGTCTCATACAACCAAATTTTGTAGGGGCGGGTTCACCAACAATATCTAATTCCCGCCAACAATCTATATAAACCCGCCCTCACACAACAGATAACCTTGTGTATTCAAAGAGGTACATTTCGATTTGCCCTTGGGTGGGGGCGGGTTTACGAGATTATTGGTATTAGCCGAAGATTGTTGGTAAAACCCGCCCCTACGAGCGAATCCCAAAATTATACATTTTGATTTATCTTTGGGTGGGGGGGTTTAGGAAATTATGTGTTTGAGGCAATTATTGTTGGTGAAACCCGTCCCTACGATTTATGGAATTTGATATTTCTCCGCTCTGGATATCTCTGAAATCATCAGCCATCGCCACTTTCTTTACCTTTTTCATGGGAATAGCCGCCGCGCGGTGGATGCTTTCAACTCGCATCAGAGGTAAAGCTTTGATTGAAGGCATTTTCATTTCTCCCTTAGTTTTGCCGCCGACAGTAGTGGGATTTTTGCTGCTGCTGCTGTTTGGGAGAAATGGGGCGATCGGTCAATTATTGCTACAATTCGACTTAACTATAATTTTCACTTGGCAAGCGGCCGCCATTACTGCCACCGTTGTCTCATTTCCCCTCATGTACAAAACTGCTTTGGGAGCTTTTGAGCAAATTGATGCCAATCTTCTCAACGCAGCCCGCACTTTGGGAGCCTCGGAGTGGCAAGTCTTTTGGCGAATTATGTTGCCGCTAGCATGGCCGGGAATTTTAGCAGGAACTATTCTCGCATTTGCCCGCGCTTTGGGTGAATTCGGCGCGACGTTGATGTTAGCGGGGAATATTCCCGGACAAACTCAAACTATCCCGATGGCAATTTATTTTGCTGTGGAAGCAGGGGATATGAGGCAAGCTGGTATTTGGGTTTTGATTATTCTGAGTATTTCTTTGAGCGTGCTAACTGCTGTTAATTTTTGGACAAATTTACAAAGGAGCTCGCTCAAACCGAATTCGAGCCAAAGACTGCAATCAAATCTTCCTAAATTCGCGTCTACTTTTACCACAAAACCCCAACAACAACCCAAAAGCGGACTTTGTTTAAACATTTTTAAACCTCTCTCCGGCTTTGCCTTGGATGTCGGCTTCGATATCGGCCCGGAAGTGCTGGGAATTTTGGGGGCGTCGGGTTCCGGCAAAAGCATGACTCTGCGCTGCATCGCTGGTTTGGAAACTCCCAGCAGCGGTAAAATTGCAGTCAACGGCAAGGTTTTATTTGACTCAGCACAGGGCATTAATATACCTTCTAAAGACCGCCGCATCGGTTTTTTGTTTCAAAACTATGCTTTATTTCCTCACCTGAGTGTTGCTCAAAATATTGCGTTTGGCTTGCAGCATTTATCTGAAAGCGAGCAAAAACTTCGGGTAAAAGAACAGCTAATTTCGGTGCAAATGTCGGGACTGGAAAACCGCTACCCGCACGAACTTTCGGGGGGCCAACAGCAGCGGGTGGCTTTGGCGAGGGCGATCGCCCCTTCTCCAGAATTGCTGCTGTTAGACGAACCGTTTTCTGCTTTGGATACTCACTTACGCAGTCAACTGGAACGCGAGTTAATGCAGACTCTGGCTAATTATCGGGGAATTACTTTGTTTGTCAGCCACAATTTAGAGGAAGTTTACCGGGTGTGCAAAAATCTGTTGGTTTTGGCCGAGGGAAAGCCGATCGCCTTTGATACCAAAGAGAACATTTTCGATCGCCCTGGGAATTTCACCGTCGCCCAGTTGACGGGCTGTAAGAATTTCTCAACAGCTAAACCGATCTCCGTAACTCTCGTGGAGGCGATCGACTGGGGATGTACTCTGACTGTAGTCGAACCAATTCCCAACTCTCTAGTTTCTGTGGGAATTCGGGCTCATCAACTGAGTTTTGTTAGCGGGTGCGATCGTGAAAATACTTTTCCTTGTTGGATCGCCTCGACTGTGGAAACTCCGCACCGGGTGACATTATATCTCAAATTGCACTCGCCTCCCCATGATTCCCAAGATTATCACTTGCAAGCCGAAGTTTTCAAGGAAAAGTGGAGGGCTATTAAGGACAATCCTTTTCCCTGGTATGTTCATATCGAGCCAATTAGGTTAATATTAATGGAAGCCTGAGTTAACTAGCAATATACCGTTAACCGTCAATGGGAGCATCTCAGTTTTGTAAAAAGCATTTTTTTTATTGTAGTGCGAGCGTCCCCGCTCGCGTATTGTACAATACGCGAGCGGGGACGCTCGCACTGTAAATGCCAAACTGAGATGCTCCCACCGTCAACACTCAAAACTCAACAGCTAAATACATCTCAACCAAACATCAAATCATGACTGAAAAAGTTCAAAAAACCGACGCCGAATGGCAACAACAACTCACGCCCGAACAGTTTAAAGTCACCCGCAAAAAAGGAACGGAAAGAGCTTTTAGCGGCGAATATCACGACAACAAAAAAACCGGACTTTATAAGTGTATTTGCTGCGGCACTGAGCTATTTAAATCAGAAACAAAGTACGATTCCGGTACCGGTTGGCCGAGTTTCTACGCTCCCGTTAGCGAAGAAAATGTCAAGTGTGAGTCCGATAACACCTTGTTCATGCGCCGAACAGAGGTACTGTGCGCTGTTTGCGACGCTCATCTCGGTCACGTATTTAACGACGGGCCCAAACCTACCGGTCAGCGTTACTGCATGAATTCTGCTGCTCTTAATTTCGTTCCCAAGGATTGATTCTTTTAGGGGTTCGCCTGTCCAACCCCTACTCCCCACAAAAACTCAATCCGGTTGTGGAACAGGCATCTTGCCTGTTCACCTAGCATTCACAGAAAAAAAATAAATCCGGTTGT